>NZ_LWFH01001033.1:0-1889 GCF_001635725.1 Oleiphilus sp. HI0066 | reverse complement strand
CGAGAGTATCGCTAAGTCTTACTGTGAGATCGAGCAAGCGCGTTTGTTGACGCTAAAAGCCGCGGATCAAATGGATCGCGTTGGGAATAAAGGTGCTAAGGCGCTTATTTCAATGATCAAGATTGTTGCACCTCAAATGGCCTGCACGGTGATTGATCGCTCTATGCAAATCCACGGTGCAATGGGTTTAAGCCAAGACACCTTCTTGCCGCAAGCCTATCAAATGGCGCGTGTAATTAGATTGGCTGATGGTCCGGACGAAGTGCACATGATGCAGCTTGGTCGCGGCTTAGCCTCTGGCTACGCCATGCTGGCAAAGAAATAGGAGGCGAGCATGTCAGACGTCGATAGTTTAGATATTGAGCTTCTTGATCGCTATTTGAGTGAGCATATCGAGAGTTTCCATGGCTTAAAAAGCGCAGAGAAATTCTCAGGTGGCCAATCTAATCCAACCTTTAAATTGAGTGCGGCTAGTGGCGAGTATGTATTGCGTCGCCAGCCACCGGGTAAATTGCTGAAGTCAGCACATGCTGTAGACCGTGAGTATCGTGTTTATAAAGCGCTAGAAAATACGGATGTGCCGACGCCTAAGATGTATCACCTGTGTGAAGATCGCGAAGTGATTGGCTCGATGTTCTATGTGATGGAATATTGTGAGGGGCGCATTTTTTGGGATGCTGCATTACCAAAACTGGCATCTAACGAAGAACGCACACACGCGTATTCGCAAATGGGCAAAGTGCTCGCAGCGATACATTCAGTCGATGTTGAAGCGGTTGGCTTAGGTGATTATGGCAAACCGGGGAACTACTTCGAGCGCCAATTATCGCGCTGGACCAAGCAATATCGTGATTCAGAAACACAAAAAATTCCGGCAATGGATCAGCTGATTGAATGGCTCGAGAGCCATATTCCAGAGGATGATGGTCGTGTGTCGCTTGTGCATGGCGATTACCGTCTCGACAACATGATGTTTGCTCCGGATGAAGTCCGTGTAATAGCGGTGCTTGATTGGGAGCTTTCTACCTTGGGTCACCCTTTTGCTGATTTAGCGTATCAGTGCATGCAACTACGCATGCCAGCTAACGCTGGTGATATGAGTGGTCTCGCGGGTGCAGATCGTGGCGCGTTGGGTATTCCAACCGAAGCTGAGTATGTCGAGACTTATTGTGAAGCGATGGGCATTGAGAAAATTGACCATTGGGCCTTTTACCTCGCATTTAGTTATTTCCGTTTAGCGGCGATAGCGCAAGGTGTCGCGAAGCGTGCTTTGGATGGCAATGCTTCTAGTAAGCAGGCGAGTAAGGTGGGGGCCTACGTAGCCCCATTAGCGATGGGGGCTCTGCACGTTATCAAAACTGAGGGTTAGTTCTGAAATAGCTATTGCGATCACTTAAGCATTGTTAAAAATTCACTCAAAGTACTCATTTACTAGTCTGTAAACTCCGTCTTTTCGTGAATTTTTGCCTCGCCTAAGTTTCTCTCATAACGCTATTTAATCGGTGCTGTCGTCATTGCTGTGTTGTTTTGATCATTGGGAACGACGACATAATTTTCTAGCTTCTAGCGAACAAAAAAGAGAACAACAATGAAAGCAATTGTTTGTAATGAATTCGGTCCGATTTCGGATCTTGAGTACAAAGATATTGATGATCCAACACCGGGCAAAGGTCAGGTGCGAGTGAAAATTCTAGCCAGTGGTGTGAACTTTCCTGATGGCTTGTTAGTGCAAGGTTTATATCAAGTGCGTCCTGAGCTTCCGTTTGTTCCGGGCATGGAGTTTTGTGGCGAAGTTGTTGAGTTAGGCGAGGGTGTTAAGCATCTTAAAGTTGGCCAACGCTTAATCGGCTCTAGCCAGAAATATGGTGCTTTTGCAGAACAGGTGATCG
>NZ_LWFH01001032.1:0-2383 GCF_001635725.1 Oleiphilus sp. HI0066 | reverse complement strand
GTAAACCAGATCACCAATGAAATGATTAAAATGCGCTTTAACATATAATTTCCTTACTAGTTGCATTCCTAATAACATGCCGTTTAGTGTAAAGAAGACAAATGGGCTAGCAAAGCGACACACGCTTTTTTAACTTCGTCCTCATATTCGGCTTCGACTTCATAACGCTCTTGATCTAGGGCCTTCATTTCACGCCTAGATAAACGCTTCCTCGCTTCAAATCTCGGCATATGCTCTAAGCGATCGTATACATCGTTAAATACTTTAAAGTCATGACGCTCATGCAGTGTTGAATCAAAATGATCTATTAAGAGCTTAACCCGCATACAGGCCTCAGAGATTTCTACTTGCTTATCAAGTACCGATTTACAAAGCACATAAACGCTGTCTAACAAAAATTTACGTCGTTCAGCTTCTTTTAGTCTTAACTCTCGTCTAGCGTTATTTTCTTGCTTCAATGCTCGAAGCTGTTTTGTAATCGCCCAGCTCAATAAGACAATACAAACTAAGCCTACAACACTATAGGTCCAAAGTTCATACTCAGAAACGTTGCTCATATCGCCGCTCTATCAATAATGTAGTCGCAATCGACCATAGTTGGGAGGGTACCAAATAGGTAGGCGCTTGGTGCATTTTGAAGACGAGACATACAGAATGCTTCTGCTACGACTTCATTCCCGTAAAGTAGTAAACACGCACCCTGTAATGCTAACGCTAGCTGCTCAACGATCGTCCGAGAACGAAACTCAATATGCTCTTTGTCCTCTAGTTGTAATTTCAAATGCCTTAGGTGATCGTCAAAATATATACTTTTACCAGTTGCTTTATCGAGTTCTTCGAAGATTGCATCCAGGGTTTCCGGTGAACGCGAGATAGCTCGTAACATGTCTAAGCATTGTACGTTCCCACTTCCTTCCCAGATGGCATTAATCGGTGATTCACGAAATAAACGCGGCATTATCGTGTCTTCCATAACACCCATACCACCGATACATTCCATTGCTTCATACGCATGCGCTGGCGTACGTTTACATATCCAATATTTTCCTACCGCCGTTCCGAGACGTGCCAACATCGACTCTTTTTCATTGTCATCTGAATTCTCGAGTGCCTTCGCCATTCTCATTGTCATTAACATAGCGGCCTCACTCTCGATTGCGAGATCAGCCAATACATTCTTCATCAAGGGCTGGTCTCGTAAGTTATTTCCAAACGCTTCCCTTTCTTTACAATGCGAAATAGCTTGCACGACGGCTTGGCGCATCCCCGCGCTTGATCCGATCATGCAGTCAAATCGTGTCATCGCGACCATTTCTATTATGGTTGCCACACCCTTTCCTTCCTTGCCGATCAACCATCCTTGCGCGCCACGTAGCTCTGTCTCACTCGATGCATTCGAAACGTTTCCCATCTTGTTCTTTAACTTTTGGATCTGAATCGGATTCTTCGTACCATCCTCTCTCCATCGCGGCACCAGGAAACACGACACGCCTTGGTCAGTTTGAGCCAGCACTAAGAAAGCATCACACATTGGCGCGGACACGAAATACTTATGACCAACAAGCTCATACAGCGCTCCTCCTCCAGACTTAGAAACGGGGTATGCGCGTGTCGTATTTTTCCGAACATCAGACCCTCCTTGCTTTTCGGTCATCGCCATTCCAATCGTAACGCTATCTTTTTGAGAATGGGGGATATTTCTTGGGTCATAACTTCGACTTAGAATTTTAGGGGCCCACTTTTCGTAAAGATCTGGTTGGCGGCGTAAAGAAGGAATTGATGCAGAAGTCATCGTAATAGGACACCCATGCCCTGCCTCGACCTGTGTCATCATATAGCTCATTGCAGCGCGTTCGATGTGATGCCCACTATTCGAACCCTCCCAGTGACTCGAATGAATACCGTGAGCTAAAGATATGTTCATTAACTCATGATAAGCAGCGTGGTACTTAATTTCGTCGACCCGCTCTCCACGTCGGTTATGGGTATGTAATTCCGGCTTGTAGTGGTTAGCATCAAAACCAAGATCTATAAGCCTTTCACTACCAGTTAGCAAACCAAACTCTGTAAGAGCTTTGGCATCGATACCCGGGCCAAAAACCTTAACGGCCTCTAAAAGCGCCTTGTCAGAGCAAAACGAATTGTAGTCTACGAGCTTTTTTGGGACATTTTCGACACGATGTGTTTCGGCCCAATAGTTAGTTTTGGGTTCATAATTCGACATACTTTCAACCTTATCGTAATACTTGATTCACTTAATCCAACTTACTGCCACACTAACCCCAACGAAAATAAAAACGATTCCGCCAAAGCAATCTATATAGCGGATTCGTCTCAATAAGCGATTTCTGAAGGTACTTAATGATGCTATAAAAGTTACTAA
>NZ_LWFH01001031.1:0-3197 GCF_001635725.1 Oleiphilus sp. HI0066 | reverse complement strand
ACACAAGCATTTCGCTACCTAGAACAAAACAAAGCGCTGTTAAATGTGCCGGCATCAGTGAGTCATGTCGATGCCCTCAGTTTTCTTCAAAGCTATTCTGGAGAGCCTTTAGATATCGTATTGATTGACCCGCCGTTCAGAAAAGATTTAGTTAATCAGGTTCTAGCGCTTCTTGATAACCGGCAAGTCTTAGCGCCAGAGGGGCTTGTTTACATCGAAACAGAGGCGGAATTGTCACAGCTAGACATTCCTAGCGTATGGCAAGAGCTGAAATCCAAAAAGGCAGGTCAGGTTATCTCTAGGCTTTACGAAATCAAATCTTAAGGCCTCGATAGCAGTAAATTTCCAAACCTATCTAATTCACATTGCCAGGCTTTTGGTATCCAGGTGGTCGATATTTTTTCTGTGATAATAGCTGGACCAGTCACTATATCGCCCAGTTGAATATGATCTCGTTCGATCACTGCGATTTCATTGTTTAGCAATGATGTTGAAGAAGAACTTGTATGCATTGGTTTCGATAAAGAATTAATTGCTGGAACACCTTCGATACTCAACTTCAGATTAACGAGCTCGATTTTTTTATTTAAACGATGACCGAAGCGTTGTTCATGTGCGGCTTCAAACTCCTCGACAGAGCGCTCAGAGTAAGGTACCTCAATCGTGTAGCTTTGCCCCAAGTATCTTAAATCTAGGTGTTGTTTAATCTTCCCTGTTTGCGCAAGCTCTGGGCTGTCTTCAGCTATCTCCGCTTTCATTTTGTCAAATAAGTCAGCAAGTGTTTCTTTGCTAACGTCTTGATAAGGGTGAATGTAGGAGTGTGTTGCATTACGCATAGGCGCTGCGGTGAGCATGCCGAACGCAGACAAGACGCCAGAATTGCGTGGGATAATAGCGCGTTTGATATTGAGTTTTTCTGCAAGAGAGCAAACATGCATCCCGCCTGCGCCACCAAAGCAACATAAACTGAAGTCTTTAGGCGAATGCCCTTGTTTGACTGAGATATTATGCAGCGCTGCTGACATTTGTTGTTCTGCAAGTTGAACGATGCCTTGCGCCGTTTCTTCAATGCTCAAAGATAGTTGTTGCGCTAGTTTTTCGATTGCTTGTATTGCTTTATCGAAGTCTAAGCTTAATGAACCACCCAGTTTGGCAGATCTAGGGATGTGACCAAGAATCAAGTTAGCATCCGTCACGGTTGCCCTATCTCCGTCTTGGCCATAGCAGGCCGGCCCTGGATTAGAACCTGCAGATTCAGGCCCAACATGTAGCATGCCCGCTTCATCTATCCAGGCAATAGAGCCGCCGCCTGCCCCGATAGTATCCATATCTAGCATAGGGATAGCTACTGGCCAGTCAGCGATGGAGTTTTCGCTGCTTAACAAGAAATCTCCATCCATTAAACTCACATCGGTGCTTGTGCCTCCCATATCAAAGCTGAGTATTTTCGTTTGATTGAGTGACTTTCCGAGTAATCGGACGGCTGATAGCCCCCCAGCAGGTCCAGAGAGAAGAAGATTAACGGCGCGTTTTTTGGCCTCATCCAGTGTCAGTAGGCCGCCAGACGATTGCATGATTTGAACATGATTGTTCTTGAGTTTGTCTTGAAGCATGCTCAGGTAGTTATTGACCTTTGGGCCCAATGACGCGTTAAGCCATGTAGCGATGCCGCGTTCATATTCTTTATAAACCGGCAATACAAAAGACGAACGGGAGACGAAAAAGTCTTTGTTCAAGGCGCTCTCAATGCGTTGTTCTTCCTCACTATTCAAAAACGAGAATAAAAGGTTGATAGCGATCGCTTCGGCACCGCTCTCTTTTACATCTTCAACTAGCTGAGAGATCGCTTCATCACTTAAGGGAGTAATGATGTTGCCTTGTGCATCGCGTCGACAGTCAACTTCGAAGCATAATTCTGGCGGTACTGGCGGGTCAGTTTTGACCGGTTTTAGATTGTATAGTTCTTTGCGATTTTGACGGCCAATGCTGAGTACATCTTTGAAGCCTTTGTTGGCGATGTAAGCGGTGCGTGCGCCTTTACCTTCTAGCGCGGCATTTGTCGCAACTGTACTGCCATGAATAATGTTCAGGGAACCAGATAGCAAGTCATCTTCAAGACCGAGTTCCAGGATGCCTTGAATAATCGCTTTCGCCGGATTGCTTGACGTAGAGAGAACTTTATGTGTTTGCATCTGGTCTGACTCAATCAGAACAAAGTCGGTGAATGTGCCACCAGCATCAACGCCCAAGTGTTTGATTTGCTTACCCTGCTTCGTAGACAATGATCAACCTTTCAATCTGAGTGAATAAATAGTGCCTGAACTACCAGAAGTAGAAACAACGCGACGCGGTATTTTGCCTTACAGCGAAGGGAAAGTCCTGCAAGGTATGACAATTCGTAATAGCCGATTACGCTGGCCTGTCTCTACGGAGTTAGAAATTTGGTCGCCTAATCTCGTAAAAAGCGTGACTCGACGCGGCAAGTATATTGTCATGAGTTTTGATCAAGGAAGTATCTTAATTCATTTGGGAATGTCAGGGAGTTTGCGGGTTGTGTCTGCAGATACTGAAGTACAGAAGCATGATCATGTGGATTTTTGCTTTGCAGATCATGTATTGCGTTTTAACGATCCTAGACGCTTTGGCTCTATTTTGTGGACAGAGGATTGGAGTAAGCATGAGTTAATCAACAAGTTAGGACCAGAGCCTTTGTCGGATGCGTTCGATGTTGATTACCTGCATCAAAAATCAAAGAGTCGATCTATTGCTGTGAAGCAATTCATTATGGATAGCCATGTCGTTGTAGGGGTTGGAAATATATACGCTAATGAGGCTTTGTTTCTGTCAGGCATTCACCCTTCACGTGCCGCAGGGCGAATTTCAAAAAAGCGTTATGCTGAATTGCTTAAAAATATAAAGCTTGTATTGAGTCGAGCGATTGAGCAAGGCGGGACAACCTTGCGGGATTTCGTCGGTGGGGATGGCAAGCCGGGCTACTTTCAGCAGCAGTTGTTCGTATATGGTCGCCAAGGTGAGCCGTGTAAAAACTGTGGTGAGACCCTTAAAGAAATCAGGCACTCGGGTAGAAGCACGGTATTTTGTTCAGTGTGTCAAAAGTGATCACAAGAAATAAGGTAATCGGGATGAAACATTAGACAGTGAGCAAACAGCAGCTATAGTTAAATCATTCACTTAAC
>NZ_LWFH01001030.1:0-2446 GCF_001635725.1 Oleiphilus sp. HI0066 | reverse complement strand
TCCTCAACAACGAGTATGCGCTCGTCTGTCACAGCGGTTTTACTCTCCTCTTGATCGATCTGCTGAATCAATTTGGTGATAAAGCTTTTATTGTCTGAGGGGCGATAGAATATATGATCGACATTCTGGTAGGTGTCTTCGACCAAGTCAGGATCCGACACAGAAAGCAGCAGACGTGTACTGCCTTTTACTTTTGCCAAGCGAGATTTAAGTGTTTTACAGAATGACTTCAACTCAATGCCTGGTACCGTATCTGTCACGATAAAGGCATCAAACTCCTGTGCCTTGGCACTCGCTTTGAAAATATCGTTAGGTGAACTTGCCCATTCCAAGCCACAACCAGATTCGGAAATCGTGCGGCTGAGAATATCCAATTGCAATGGAGAGTCGCCACATAACAGTACTTTCTTTCCTTCAAGGATTGCTTCGTTTTCAGGATAAACTTTTGGCGTTGCTTCAATACTGACGACTAACTTTTCGGCTTGAGTGAGTGTCGGCGACGATTCGTCTAAACAATCTAACCACTGCACTTTCAGTTGTGCATCACTGCCCAATAGCTGCTGAGACTCGGAGCGTGAGCCTAGGCTCTGAGCTTCAAACCACTCTGCATTTAAGACTTCGTCGAGCGGCGCACTGAGTTCATTGCTGAAGAGAAGCTCGAATGACAACACAATTTTATCGATGCTATCAGCTGACTGGCATTGAACGAGCAGCAACGCGTGTTTGTCGCTCATTTGTGTAATCGCATTTGAAAAGTGGAACAGCAGGGTCCAGAACACGCCGATCTGGTTTCCGAACACAACACTCGGAATGTGCGGATCGATATAACTTTCCATTTTGCATTTATTACGTCGTACCTTACTTGCAAGGGATGTAGATAAATTCGCGAGGAGTGCATTAATGTCGATAAACTCGCCACCTTCTGCTTGGCCCGATGAAAGTAAGCGATTGAAATTCTCGGCCAACTCTTCGAGCATATCCGTAGCCATCGATATTTCATGCGCTAAGAACACACCATGGTCATCTGTATCTTTGGTTAAAACGCGCAAACCACCTTTGATCGTGGTGGTGATGCCGCGCATTTCAAAACCGATCATCGCGTATAGTTTTCGGTACAAATCCATTTGGTTACGGAAGTGATCAAGCTCGTGCTCTGTGTTCAAAACCTTCGAAAAGGCACGTCGCTCTAATTCGCTGAGATCGGTCTCACCGAGTAACGTTTTAAAACCATCGGTATCCCATTGGCTAATGGTTTGTGCGGTTTGATCCAGACGCATGTTGATCTCTGTGTAGAGCTTTTCTTGGGTCTTAGAGCGAAAGTGGGCTGATAAATATGCAATAAAGAAGAGGATGACAGAGGCTGATATGAAGCTCGCATACAGCTTTATTTTTAACGCTTGTTTCTCGTTTTGGGAGAGCTCAAACTGTGCGTAAAAACGCGCATGCATCGCCTCGATGTTGGTACTGTCTTTCAGTAGATGATTATAGAGGACGTGATTGTCCTTCGTTTGTAAAAATTGATCTAAGTGTAGGGTGAGAATATCTAGGCTGGTGACACCGACAAAGCTCGCAATTTTACGTTCTTGTCCCACCATGTTTCGAAAGCGTTCCGCCTCGCTTTTTAATAACGCTGTGGGCGTGATGATAAAGTCGTCTAAACAGGGTTGGCTCTTGCAGCTTTCTGAATTGTGTAACAGGGTTTCCGTGAGTTTCACGAGGTGTTCAGATTGTTCGACCAAACGATATTGTTTTAAGTCGCTCTCGGGCGTAACCGTCATATCGTGAATGACAAATACCGCCGAGATAGCGAGGCAGAGGATCGCAAAGCCTGCACATAATAGCGAGTTAGCTTTTGATACCACTACGCTGAGCTTGCTAGCGTTCATCGAAGGAATCCTGTATCGCGGCCATAATTGGTTTCAGAGCATAGTCGATCACACGTCGTGTGCCGGTTTGAATATCAGCCGTGAGCTCCATGTGCGGAGTGATCTTGTATTGCAGGCCTGAACGCTCAACGTAGTCACGTGCTAAGCTCACTTGCACCATGAAAAACTCATTGTCCTCTTCTTTAAATGAGCTTCTCGAGATTGATGAAATCGTGCCGTCGATGCTGCCGTATTGCGTAAAGTTGTAGGTATCGAGCTTTACCTTAGTGAGTTGCCCCATTTCGACAAAGCCAACGTCTTTTCTTGCCAACTTAACTTCGGCAATCAGTTCACCGCCTAAGGGTGCAATATCCGCAATACTTTCGCCCGGTGGGACGACGGCGCTTAAATAATTAAAGTGAAGTTTGTCGACGATGCCCTCAACGGGAGAAAATACTTCCATACGCTCAACTTTATCAGACGCGCGTATGAGTGCTTGGTCCTTCAGTTGGAGATCTTTGCGGGACTCACTTAGTTCCATGCGATAATCAGAATGACGTTTTAAGCGCTGGTCGTTTAGT
>NZ_LWFH01001029.1:0-2978 GCF_001635725.1 Oleiphilus sp. HI0066 | reverse complement strand
GGTAATGGATGTTTTTGTCCTTGGAATAATTCAATAGATAAACAAATAAACAGATAAACAGATAAACAGATAAACAGGTAAACAGGTAAACAGATAGTCTAAGTTATGATGTATTCAAAACAAGAAAGCTCGGTGAACGAGACGTTGCTGCGTGAACACTACATGAAAGCGGATAAAGTAATGCTCGCTATCATGAGCTTATTATTTACCATTTCGTTTGCGATTGCTCCATTATACAACTCATGGGTTGAAGCTATGTTTATCGGCGGTGGTACTTTTGGTACTGCACTGCTTATCAGACACTTTGCGCCCGGAGCATTAGTCACTCGCCTTTTCATTGGCACGGCGTTTATGATTATGACGTCACTACATATTCAGCAAGCACACGGCATGCTGGAATTTCACTTTAGTGTGTTCGTGTTAATCGCCTTGCTGCTCTACTATCGAGACTGGGCCCCGGTTCTCGCAGCGGCTGCAACAATAGCCACACACCACCTTAGCTTTTTCTATCTGCAATCAGGCGGAGTAAATGTTTGGGTATTACCCAGCACAGAACTTGGCATTAGCGTGATATTTCTCCACGCAGCATACGTTGTTATAGAGTCCGCTGTCATCGTATGGATGTCTATCGATCTTAAAAAAGAATTCCTCGCATCTATAGAACTTAGCACCACAACACGCGCGATCGTAAAGGAAGATAAAATTGACCTTTCGATTCGTACCAGTCGTAGCAACAAGCTCCTGCAAGATTTTGATCACTACACCGAAACGGTCTGTGAACTAGTAGATCAAGTGGCACAAAGCTCAACAAAAGCACACAATACAACGAGCGAATTACTAACGCTAAGCACGAATTTGCAGTCACTATCTTCGACACAGCAACAACAAACAGATATGATTGCGAGCGCGGTTGAAGAATTGACAGCATCCGCAAGAGAAGTCTCTCATAACGCAAATCAAGCAGCTGATGCAGCATCTCTTGCACATCAAAATTCGCAGTTATGTCGCGACTCAAGTTCAGTGACAGAAACCAACATCCTCAACTTAAACCAACAAATTGCCGAAGCTTCGCAAACCATTTTATCTCTCGATCAAGAAACCACTGAAATTGGGTCTTTGCTTGATGTGATTCGTGGTATTGCAGAACAAACAAATCTTCTTGCTCTCAATGCAGCTATTGAAGCGGCTCGAGCGGGTGAGCAAGGTCGAGGTTTCGCAGTAGTTGCGGATGAGGTCCGATCGCTAGCTATGCGTACGCAGAAATCGACAGAAGAAATTGATCGTATGATTGAACGTTTGCAGAAAGGAAGCGGCAAAGCTGTTAGTACGATTGAAGCGAGTCAATCTCTAGTCAAAACCTGTGTTGAAAACACACACCAAGGTCTCGAATTAATCGAACGAGTGGAACAAGCCATTAACAAGATCAATGACATGAACCAAGTTATTGCGAGCTCTGCCAATGAGCAAAGTACGGTCACTGCTGACATCAGTCGAAGCTTAAACGAGATAGTTACGTCGGCCTTCGAGACCAATGACCAAATATCAAACAGCAATTCGATGATCGAAGAATTGGATCTCCATGTAAAACAGTTAGAGGCAGTAAACAGTAAGTTTAAAAGTACTTAAAGTTTCGTGAGAAGATCACTAAACCATTCAAATATGATATCGCGGCTAGGTAGTTCTTATGGCGACTGTTTCGACAATATGCCGCGCTAAATGAAAGGTAGTCGCTACTTGTCTTGTATTCTGCGCTTGTCCAAGAAAAAACCATGGTTTTTGGGTGAGTGATCGATCGCTTGAATGTCAATGTGTGCGTTACCGCTCACATTGAGCTTGAGGTCCTGACGAAACCTTTAAACTACCGTACTGGCATGTCGATAAAAACCGCCAATGCTAAGTAATGCAAATCTTACCCTGGTTAATTTACGCTGCTCAAAAGCTGTACATTGTAGCCTTGACCGTCAACCAAAAAACGAAGAAGAGCTATGCAATTGCAAGGGCTTACTTGCGTCAAACAAGAAGGAATGTTTAGTCTAGCATTGGCGGCCAAATACATTTCAGCATCATGGGTATAGTGTGAAGATATTGCACTTATACAACCGATGCTACGTATTATACTAGGTTGCCTACCAATTAGGCTCAGTGCTTTGTTTGAGTCTGCAGATGTCGATCTATCTGGCAACGTTCCTCAAAACTTACAACAATAGGTCCTACATTGAATGATGCTCGTTTTCCATAGGTATTTTGAGATTTCGAGTTTCGCAAAGCTTTTTGTTTTATTGTTCTAAGAGTCTCTTCCGACTCAACCAAACGTGGCATGGCATTCTCCGGTATATTTGATGTTTGTTGTACGCCCAAAAAGTTCGGCTAGTTTAGTTGAGAATTCAGAAAGTGTTAGAAACTGAAATCAAACTCGTTTAAAAGCTGAAGATACCCGCCCAAGGCTTTGCGCCTTCATATCTAAGTCTTTAGAGAGCTCATAACTTTGGTTCGCCGACTGCGTACTTGCTTCGACGAGATCAGACATTTCAACAATGGTTCTCGCGATATCCTCAGACACATTAGTTTGCTCTTCAGCTGCCGTGGCCACTTGCAGATTCAAACCGCTGATCCGCGAAATGCTGTCGCTAATAACATCGAGTTGCCGACTCGCCTTATTAAATAAGTCAGCACTACTGGCAGTCACCTCAGAGCTAGCATTCATTACCGCAGCAGTATTCTTAGCCCCCGTCTGAACGCTTTCAATGATGTCTTCAATTTCAGTCGTGGATTGCTGCGTTTTCTGAGCAAGTGATCGAACTTCATCTGCAACCACCGCGAACCCTCTTCCTTGCTCTCCGGCTCGCGCCGCTTCAATCGCTGCATTTAGAGCGAGGAGATTTGTTTGCTCTGCGATGCCACGTATAACACTGAGCACGTGCCCAACGTTAGCAGAATCCTCTTCCAAACTATGAACGACCAACACCGTTTCCGATATT
>NZ_LWFH01001028.1:0-1731 GCF_001635725.1 Oleiphilus sp. HI0066 | reverse complement strand
GTCATATTGACGAATTCACGCACAGCGGTTGTACCAAAGCTGTGACCAGCACCGTCAGAACGCTCTTTAAACAAGCCCAGTAGCGGAATCTCATTTTCGCTTTGAATATCTGCAACACGCGCATGCCAGTCGGCTGCACTTTGTGCGATGTCGGCAAACCGTACGCCTCCAACTGGCGCATGGATGTTCGGGAAAATTTGCTTAAGTTTAGCGTCTTCAGTATCAAGGAAGTTCGATTCAAAGAACTCACCACCGATATAGCTTTCAGCCGTACAGAGACCAAACTTACCCATGGTCTTCATCAAGGCTTTTTCGACTGCTTTTTGATACTTGCCAAGCGCAACTTCAACCGCTGCATGGTCACCATGAAGCTCGCACGCGCGATAGAATACGGTCAAGGGACACACAGCCGAGACACCAAAGCCAAGCAAACAAGCAACGTCATGCGTACTTACCGCCTGACCTGTTTCAAACAGCAGGCTCGAGTTAAAACGCAGGCCTTGTTTGATCAAGCGTTGATTCGCAGCCGAAGCAACCAATACTGCAGGCAATGCGGCCTTATGATGACTCACGTTGATGTCACTTAAAACAATGATATCCCAGTTATTTCGAGCTAAGGCCTCAACGTGACTACAAACTCGCTCTAATGCTTCTTCAAGCTTGATTAGATTGTTTGTCGCGTCATTCAAGTCAACCTCATATAAGGTTTCAACACGCTCTACACGAAGAACATCTTGTTTCTCAATCTGTTTAAGGTGCTGAGGTTGCAAAATAGGCGAGGGTAAGGTCAGCTGCTTGGCACCTTTTTGAGCAAAGTTGGGTTTCGCGCCAAGCGATACACGCAAAGTCATTCCGTCCGCTTCACGAATACTATCAAGAGGAGGGTTCGTCACCTGAGCAAAGCGCTGCGAGAAGAAGCGCGACATGCCACCTTCTTCTTTAGCGAAGCTGTTTGGCGCTAGGCCATAACCCATTGCTGAAATTTTTTCCCCGCCATTTTGCAGCATTGGATCAAGCAAGAACTTAAAGCTCTCTTGGTTCATGCTATAGGCCACGTGCAAGGCTGAAACACTTAGTTTGCCCGGCACTTCAACTTCACTTAGAGCGACAGGATGTAGATCGCTTAAACGAATACGCGCCTGTTCTAACAAAAGGCCATAGTCTTGCTCGTCCGAAAGACGTTCAAGTACATCGTTCGTATACTCAATACACTTACGCTCATGGTCAAACAAGACCATACCACCAGCTTCAATACGTCCGCGACGAATGATTGACTCAGGTGCAAAATCAATTTGCCCTGCTTCACTCATCACAGCTAAGTAATCATTGGTTTCAACGCTTCGCAAAGGTCGTAGACCTAAGCGGTCAAGACGCGCACCAACCTTTACACCATCACTAAAGATAAGTGCCGCTGGGCCGTCATTCTTCTCTTCAGAAAGCGCGAAGTACTCAAGCATGTCACGCTGATTTCCTTGAATACGCTCGTCGTTCTCCCATGCCGGCGGCATCATCATTAGGGAAGCTTCGTCAATATCGAGACGGTCTTCTATGATGCGGCGAGCCAGTGTTTGGTCAAGACGTGCAGAATCTGACTGACCTTCTGGGAAAATAATTTCTCGATTATGCGAACGTGCAATCGCATCTTCACTCAGTCGATTTTTACGGTCAGTGTTCAACTCACCGTTATGCGCCATACGTCTAAATGGTTGCGCAAACATTGGATTCGGCGCT
>NZ_LWFH01001027.1:0-888 GCF_001635725.1 Oleiphilus sp. HI0066 | reverse complement strand
TTTAGACAGTTGCGGACTTTAAATACCTCTCGTGACCAATGCTCACTTCATAGAGAAAAGCCGACGAATTAGAAAATCACCACATAACGGAGATTTTGTGACATTTTTATGAAAGGGTCCGCTTTTTCCAATGACGAGTTTCTCATAAGTGTTTGTAAATAACTGATATAATTGCGAAAAATGGAATTTATAAAAATGTAGATAAAGTGTTTAGCGGACCGGAAGGTGCGTTAAACACACTGTTATATGCAGTAAGGAAGCTATGAAATTTTTAACCCTATTATTCGTTCTATTACTTTCAGGTTGCGGCACAATCTTAACCAACATAGAAATGGATAAGCCGAGAGAAGAACGAGATTCAATTGTTCGGCAAATTGATTCTAGAGTTTATAGCGGTACTAAATTCGATGTTTTAGCCAACTCTCCAGAGCAAGGCTCAGGTGGTAATGTCATTGGTTTGTTCTTCTTAATTGATATACCACTTAGCTTAGTAGTAGACACATTAATCTTGCCTTACACACTTACAAATGAACCTTATGGTCAAACAAATGAGTAAGGCATATAAAAAGTGTTTAGCGAACCGGAGGGTTCGTTAAACACACTGTTATACGTAAAAAGGTTCGAAGCCATATTCTATGAAAAACTATATTCTCTTGGTTCTAGCTCTATGTGGTTTTCCTTATGGTTTTTATCTAGGTTTCGAGAGCGCAATAAAATCAGAAGCAAGAGCTACTGTGCTAGAGTCGAAGATTTACAAAGGCCAACAAAAGTGTTCATCAACACAAAATTGGCAGTGCCTTGAAGAGAATCAACGGACGTTATTCATAGCTAAAAAGGCTCGCATTGAATACATCCGAAACAACGACTTTAATATCGAGTTGGGCGAGC
>NZ_LWFH01001026.1:0-2529 GCF_001635725.1 Oleiphilus sp. HI0066 | reverse complement strand
AGCATACGCAGAATATTGCGCTTCACACCAAAGTCGTAAGCAACTACGTGGAACTCAGAATCTTTTGCTTGCGCATAACCAGAGCTCAAGTCCCATTCTGCTTCAGTCCATTCATAGACTTCTTGATGCGTCACTTCTTTTGCCAAATCCATTCCCTTAAGACCAGGGAATGCTTTTGCTTTTTCTAATGCCAGTTCTTCTGAAATATTATCACCAGCGAGGATACAACCATTCTGGGCGCCCTTCTCGCGCAAAATACGCGTCAAACGACGTGTATCGATATCCGCGATCGCAACAATATTATTTTCAGAGAGATAAACATCTAATGGCTTCTCATTACGCCATGAGCTAGCAAGCAAAGGAAGATTACGAATTACTAGACCAGCTGACCAAATTTGGTCGCTTTCTACATCTTCCTCATTAACACCAGTATTACCGATGTGAGGATAGGTCAAAGTAACAATTTGTTTTGCATATGATGGGTCAGTAAGAATTTCCTGATACCCCGTCATCGCGGTGTTAAAAACAACTTCTCCAGTAGTTTCTCCATCTGCACCGATAGAGATACCCTTGAATATGGAGCCATCTTCAAGAGCTAAAATAGCGGGTTTAGTCAACACCAGTTCCTCGCGCTTGTCCAAGCAGTGTATTTTTCGTATCGAAAGAAACCGTCTTTGGCGGGCTTGAGATGCATTTAGCGAATGCTAGTTGCAAAAAAGCGAGATGAACATTTGCTCATCTCGCTTTTTATAATTCTTTCGCGTTTTTATGTACAACGCCTTATCTCAAGCGGCGGCATTGTACATATTTCACATTTTGTTGTCTATGCGATCAAAGCATTTACTGCACAAAAATTACGCGTCTCATTACTTAAGATTTAAAACATCGCGCATTTCATACAGACCGGGCTCCTGAGAATGCAACCAAGCAGCAGCACGCACCGCACCATTTGCGAACGCCATTCGACTCGATGCCTTGTGTGTAATTTCAACACGCTCTCCATCGCCCAAAAACATCACAGTATGATCACCGACAACATCACCACCGCGAACCGTTGCAAAACCAATCGTTTCTTTATTTCGTGCGCCTGTTTGGCCTTCACGTCCGTAAACAGCTACCTCACGTAGATTGCGGTCTAACCCTTCAGCTACTGATTCACCCATCGCCAAAGCCGTACCAGATGGTGCATCCACTTTATGCTTATGATGCGCTTCGTAAATTTCGACATCATAATCATCGCCTAAAATCTCTGCGGCTTTTTTCAAGAGATTAAGACACATATTCACACCCGTGCTGAAATTCGCAGCTTTACACATCGCGGCGTTCGCCTGATACGACAAAAGCAATTCTTCTTCTTCAGGAGTAAAGCCCGTTGTACCAATCACGATACCCTTGCCGTTCTCAGCACATAGTTTGGCATTTTCTAGCGTGGCATCAGGAGCAGTAAAATCGATCAACACATCAAAATCATCAATCACTTCACTCAAGTGACCCACAACACTAACGCCATTTTTACCAATCCCAGACAACTCACCTGCATCGGCACCAATCACACTACTGTCTGGCAAAACAATCGCTGCGCTTAATTCTGCTTCTGCTGATTGATGAACAGCTTCAATCAACATTTTACCCATGCGGCCAATCGCACCTGTTACTGCAATGCGTACCATTGCTTTACCCTCTTTTTTAAATGAAAAATTCCCGCTCAAAGGCGGGAATTATAAATAGCTTAATTACTAACCAAACTCTATACAGTAAAAACTCGGCACACACCTACTGGATAGATATTTTTGCATCAAGCGAGGCGAAAGTGCACGGAAAAGCTGAGCTTACACGAAGTAAGTGAGCATTTGAGTACACTGTTAACAAAGCTTGAGGTGAAAATAGCATGCAGTCCTGCACTAAAGCTTCATGTCGTCAAAGAAGCTTTTAACCCCCTCAAACCAAGAATGCTTCTGGGGCGCATGTTTCTTCGACCCACTTTCAAGAGTCTCTTGAAACTCTTTCAACAACTCTTTTTGCTTTTTAGTCAGATTTACTGGCGTTTCTACCGCGACACGACACATCAAATCTCCAACAGCTCCACCACGAACAGGCTTCACACCCTTACCGCGTAAACGGAACATCTTACCGCTTTGCGTTTCAGCAGGGATTTTCAGTTTGACGCGGCCATCAAGTGTTGGCACTTCCAGCTCACCACCCAACGCTGCATCCACGACACTGATTGGCACATCACAATACAAGTTTGCACCGTCACGAACAAAAATAGGATGCTCTTTAACCGAAACCTGAACATAAAGATCTCCGGCTGGGCCACCCATTGCACCCGCTTCACCCTCTCCAGCCAAACGAATACGATCACCCGTATCAACGCCCGCTGGCACTTTCACTGAAAGCGTTTTATTCTCTTCTTGCACGCCTGTGCCATGACAAGCACGACAAGGATCTTTAATAATTTGCCCGCGACCATGACACGTTGGGCAGGTTTGCTGAACGCTGAAAAAGCCTTGCTGCATACGCACTTGACCC
>NZ_LWFH01001025.1:0-2474 GCF_001635725.1 Oleiphilus sp. HI0066 | reverse complement strand
TGAAGAGCAAATCGAAGGTGCGTATTATCATTACAGCCACGGATTAAAGAAACACTTAGGCAATTGCCAACGCATCGTACATGGCCATCGTTCTAAAATTGAGATATTTGAGAATCACAAACGCAGTTCTGAATTAGAAGATTACTGGAGTGCGTGCTTCCGAAACATTTATATCGGCACAAAAGAGGACGTAAAGAAAGTTCTCGATATCAATGGCAAAGAACACACGAGTTTCTGTTACACCGCGCAACAGGGTCGCTTCAAACTAACCCTACCATCTAAACGTGTTCATATCATCGACACCGATAGTACCGTTGAACTAATCGCTGCATACATTGCAGACCAGTGCCTCGCGAAACATCCAAACAACCACTATCTCGTGAAAGCATACGAGGGTGTAGGCAAAGGCGCGATAGCTGAAAGAAAGTAAGCAAAATTTAAACTTTTTAGCCCCTAATTCAATGGGCTGTTTTTAATTGTTGTGCTTTACTAAGTCGCAATAACTAACAACTATCGCTTACACCATGACTTTAATCGCCAGAATATCTGTCTTACTGCCTTTTTTATTAGCTTCTTCCCTGCTTTCGTTTAATAGCTTTGCCGAAGAAACTATTAGCGAAGATGAACAGCCCGAATACACTAAACATAGAGATGTTCCAGAACGATTTATACAGCAACAACAAACTGACAAACTCTCCTTTGTCATTACCCCGCATAGGCGAAACTATATTCTGCCAATAAGCCATCAAGAATCCCCAAACAACGAACCCTGGATAGCAGCTGGTACTTATCGAGATGAACAACCATTTCAACACAATGAAATAAAACTACAAATCAGTTTCAAAGTGCCCTTACTTGAAGATCGCTTATTTAATGACGGCGATGGTATTTATTTTGGTTTCACTTCGAAGTCATTTTGGCAAGCATATAACAGTAATATCTCTGCACCCTTCCGTGAAACAAACTATCGACCAGAAATCTTCTATCAAACGCCGTTTTATATAGATGACATCGACGGAGCATTCTTTTTTAGAACAGGCATTGAGCATGAAAGTAATGGGCGAAGCCAGTTACTGAGCAGAAGTTGGAATCGCGCTTTTGTCGGTCTTGGTTATGCTACGAATCGCTGGGCTTTGTATCTTCAACCATGGTATCGATTACCTGAAGACGCGAAAGAGGATGATGGAGATCCATCAACGCCGCCACCCGCCAAAGGCGACGATAACCCCGATATCGAGGACTACTACGGCCACTTTGAACTCACTGCAGTATACAAGCGCGATAACTATCAAGTAGCTAGTATTATTCGCGCCAACACCAGCACCCACAAAGGCGCCGTCGAACTCAATTATAGCTTCCCACTGCATGGTCGATTACGTGGTCTAGTACAGTATTTTGACGGCTACGGCGAGAGTATGATCGATTACGATTATCGTGTGCAGCGCTATAGCTTGGGAATTTTGCTCACAGAGCTTCTGTGAGCAAGTAATTGAGGAATAAACCTTATGCTGCGTGGCAGCTTACTTGAGGACGACTCACTTTCTCTATACGACGCAAGGGCATAGCATCCACTAAGCGTATAAGGTCGTTTGCCTTCAGCGGCATGTGAGCGCGAAGTTTCACTTTCCCGTCTTTACCAACAAGGACGAGCAGCTCGTTATAAGGTCCAACATCTAATTCGTCTTTCAAAAACGAAACTTCTTCGTTCGATAGTGCTGCTCCATCGACAATGCTGTGTCCATCACCAACGATTGTCAGCACCTCCATGTCGCGCTTGTAAAACTCACACTCAAACTGTGCAAATGCTTTCAGCTGTTCTCTCAATGCTGGATGTTTTTCTGAACTTGTAAATAACAGTATTGGACGGGTATCAAATAAATAACCGTCTAAAGAGCCTGCTTGCGCACTCGAAACTAATGGCAGTGCAACAAATAACTTCCAAACAAGAATACGTACCAAGCGCTTTGACATGAGCATCACCTACGAAGTTATTGAGTCAACTTTACTTACGCAATAGATAGTCGTTTAGTGTGATACGCACTACAAAAAAGTGCGGATTTTTTGTAAGCGAGCGTGTAGTTATGTAGCCACAGAGTGCGCTTAATTTATCGCTAGGGTTTGCGACATACTGGCGCAGGTTTACGATTTAGCGCGGCACGATAGATAGCTCCAACCGCGTTTTGTTCCTTTTCTAGATCCCTAATGCGTCGATCATTTGATGGGTGTGTAGACATAAATTCCGCAGGAGCTTTGCCGCCTGATGCTTTCTTCATATTCTGCCAAAGAGCAACCGCTTCGCTAGGGTCAAAGCCAGACTGGGCCATCAGATACAAGCCAATGTAATCAGCTTCAGTCTCGTGCGCACGACTATATGGGAGTAACACACCAAACTGCGCACCTAAACCTAATGCGCCAAGTATTTCAGGCTTATACTCGACACCTTCCAACGCTATAGCTCCGACTTGTTGCGCAAC
>NZ_LWFH01001024.1:0-4280 GCF_001635725.1 Oleiphilus sp. HI0066 | reverse complement strand
GAATTTAACTGAAATCAAAACCCTAAGTAAGAATGGTCTCTGGTCTAATAATCCAGCAATCGTTCAATTACTCGGTTTGTGCCCGCTGTTAGCCGTAACAGGAACCGTCGTCAATGCGATTGGTCTTGGCTTAGCAACGATGCTGGTATTGTTGATGTCGAATATCGCGGTGTCTTTGATTCGGAACTATGTGAACGACTCTATTCGCCTTCCTGCTTTCGTAATGATTATTGCTTCGCTCGTAACTTGCGCGGAGCTACTCATGCAAGCCTTTACCTATGAGTTGTACCAGATTCTAGGCATTTTCATTCCGTTAATCGTAACTAACTGTGCGATTTTAGGACGTGCCGACGCCTATGCTAGTAAGAACAATCCACTTTTCGCCGCAGTTGATGGCTTTATGATGGGCTTAGGATTTCTCATCGTGTTGGTTCTTTTGGGCGCGGCACGCGAAGTGATTGGCCAAGGAACATTATTTAGCAACATGCACCTCATTTTCGGTGACATGGCGCATGCTTGGGAGATTACACTTGTCGATGATTACAGTAACTTCCTGTTTGCGATATTGCCTCCGGGAGCCTTCGTCGGCATGGGTCTAATCATCGCCCTGAAAAACTGGATAGACACAGAAGTTGAGCGCCGAAAAGTGTCCAATACAGAGCAAATAAAGGGCTCAAAACGCGTTCGAGTAACAGGAAATATTTCCTAAATTTCTATTTTGAGCATTCCCAAAATCTTGTACTAGACTTGCTTCCACATTAAGTCAGTAGAGATGTTTTTTGATGGGTGCACAAAAAGTCGTGTTTTTTCACGCTGCAGGACGCGATAGCTCGAGCTACGGCGAGTTAAATGAACTCGAAGGATCACTGCATCTCACACTTCCTACCGACACAGCATCATTAAGCTCAAATGACGATGTTGTGAAAGGCATTGCGCATCATCCGCACGCCATTCTTTTCGATATCGTCGAAAACGTTGACTACCACGCTCTCATTGACCATCTAGAGCAGAGCTTCCCCGAAAACACCCCAACAATGCTGGGCTTTATCGATGATTCACTAGAGCAGAAGCCCTGTAACATGTTAACCACCTTGCCTTTGGATAGTTATATCGGACACAACTGGGAAAAAAAGCGGGTGGAAAATAAGCTTCAGTCGTTTGTGAAGCTAAAAAAACATAACCAAGAACTTCAAGATCAATTAAAAACAAGCACTGATACTGCATTAACAGCAATGCGGGCAGCATCAGAAATTGGCTTACTAATGCAATTAGTCGAATGGTTGCAAGAATCGAGCAGCATCGATGATGTGGCAAACGCTCTGTTCCGACTATGCAACAGCATGGAGTTGTCGACCTATACCCTAATTCTCGACAACAACGAACGACATTATTACCCAGAGGGCGCTGTTCACGAGGCCGCTAAAAAGATTCTTGATGAAGCGATTACAACGGACATTCGTGTTCTTTCAAAGAATCGCATTTTAGTTTTCAAACTCGAATATCTTGTTATGGTTGTGACAAATGCTCCTTGGGAAGATCAAGAAAAGTACGGTCGATTACGCGACATTCTGTTGCAAGGCTCAGCTCTGGCTGAAGCAAAAGCCCGAACCATCGCCGTCAATAACTTGATTAATAGTCAGCATGACCAAGTGAATTCAATTATGGATTTAATCAAATCGGTCTCGGCAGAAACTCAGATGTATGCGCGCGATATTATGAAGAATCTATCGGACGAGTTACACATCGCCGCGATGACTTTAGATCTCACAGAAGAACAAGAAGCGAAGCTGCTGCAACTCTCAAGTGAAGCCTTTGATTCAATGGAAGTGCTCTATCAAAATAGCGATGCCTTAGAATTGCACTTTCATAGTCTAATCAGCTCGATCACAGCGGTAGAAGCATTAACAAAAAATGTCGTCACAAAATCTGAACCAGAACCACCAAGTGACGACGACGTAGAACTCTTCTAGGCTCTTTTTAACATTGTTTACAGCATTCGCTGACAACCATGTCACGTTCATCTCATTACACGCTTGCCGTGCTTTACCCCTGTTTGTAGGATAGCGCTCTCGAAAGCTAACTTATTTATAAGGGAATGTTTCTTCGATGAAGAAGTTGATCATCACCAGTCTTGTGGCCATGACTGTTTTGTTTAGTGGCTGCTCATCATTTCAAAAAGAGCGCGATCTTGAATTGTATCTAGTCGGTGCTGCACTCACTTATGCGGCGGGCAAACACATTTGTCGAACAAGTAACCACGATGAAAAGTGTGGTCTTGGCGCAGCTGCAGCTTTCGTTATCTGGTATTAAGAACCACTTTCTTGTGAAGCGCGAGGTTGAGCCAGCCAGCGCTTCAAAAGCGATTTATCTTGCAGATAAGGCTCTAGCGCTTTCGACCAAAAGTTCATTCCTGCTTCATATTGTCCTTGGCATAAGCCATCACTACTCGCCACGCGAATACCTTGAGCATCATAAGCTTGCATAATGCAAAGCACTTGGCTTAATCGGTACTCATCCGCCGCAAACTCATTTTTGAATCGCTGCGCCTCAATTGATGCGACAGCACGATCAATTAGCAAAAACTCTTCTGCAGCATCTAGTAAATAGTCTTGGCCGACACGTTCATCGTTGAGCAAAATGATGGTTGCCAAGGCATCAACTCGCTCGGCCTCCCAGCCGGTAATGCGCAATGACTGCTCAACTGAAATCGCACGAATTAGCTCCACTAAAAAATAGAACTGTAAGGTTGTATTAAAAATAGTGTTCTGTACTTCTGGCTGATGTGGAAAGCGCGCTTGTAGATCATCATTCACGCGATAGAGATTAGATAGGGGCAGATAAACACGACGCTCACTTTGCTCATAATAGGCATAGGGGCGCGCCGACACTTCTATCCTAATAGGCTCGTCTAACGACAATTGCTTAGTGACAAAAGACTCTATTGGTAAAGAGAAGTCGTCAAAAATACGCTCGTTTAGGCGGCTATAATCTAAAGCGTATGCAGGCTCGCTCCACGAGATTAATGCATTCTCATCAGCCAAAACTGGTTTGGCAAAAAGCAATACAAACAGAAGAGTGAGCCGCATAAACATCATCATGCTAACCGTTTAATAATCTAGCAGCGTCTTTTGCAAAGTACGTCAGAATGGCATCGGCACCAGCACGTTTGATACACAATAAAGATTCCAAAATCATTTTGTCGCGATCTAACCATCCGTTTTCAAATGCTGCCATATGCATCGCATATTCGCCGCTCACCTGATACACAAAAGTCGGCACACGCAACTCAGTTTTAACGGCTTGTACCACGTCTAAATACGGCATGCCTGGCTTAACCATCACCATATCGGCTCCTTCTTCCAGATCTAAGGCCACTTCATGAATCGCTTCTTGCAAGTTAGCAGGATCCATTTGATAGGACTTTTTATCCGCTTTACCAAGATTTGCTGCTGAGCCAACCGCGTCTCGGAAGGGTCCATAATAGGCCGATGCATATTTCGCCGAGTAAGCCAAAATAGAAGTATTTACATGACCCGCTTCTTCTAATGCTTCACGCACAGCAGAAATACGACCATCCATCATGTCCGACGGCGCTACAATGTCCGCACCAGCTTCTGCATGAGATAAAGCTTGTTTCACTAATGCTTCGACCGTTTGATCATTTAGCACATAGCCATCCTCGTCTATCAAACCGTCTTGGCCATGGCTAGTAAAAGGATCTAAAGCAACGTCGGTAATGACCGCAAGTTCTGGAGTGGCATTTTTCAAAGCACGGACAGCCCGTTGGGCTAAGCCATCAGCATTCCATGCTTCTTTTGCACAATCAGACTTTGCCGATGGAGGCGTCACTGGGAACAACGCGACAGCTGGTATGCCTAAAGCAACTAGCTCTTTGGCTTCTTCGACCAGAAAATCGATACTGACACGCTCAACACCTGGCATGGATGGTACAGCCTCGCGCTGTTGTTCTCCTTCAATCACAAACATCGGATAGATCAGATCAGAAGCTTGCAAAGTATTCTCTGCAACTAAACGTCGGGTTGAATCTTGAGCACGCAAACGACGCATACGAGTATTAGGAAACTGTCGTGATAGCGAAAAAGCCAAAAGTAACTCCAAAAACTAGGTAATCGGTGATAGGGCTATGCCTATTGAACTAAGCTGATTATAGTAAGTCTTATCTCGCTGAGCATCCACTAAGTAAGAGCATTTCATGTCGGTCAAAAAACTCATTCTCATTATTTCCATCGCGGCTGCTTTTGTCGTGTTTTACAGCCTTG
>NZ_LWFH01001023.1:0-32421 GCF_001635725.1 Oleiphilus sp. HI0066 | reverse complement strand
ATGTTAAGTAAAGAAACTTGTGAGGCGTGTCGTGCAGACGCGCCTCGTCTTTCTGACAATGAGATCAAAGACTTGTTATCTGAAGTTGATGGTTGGGAAGTCATTCATGAAGAGGGGCAAAATCGCCTTCATCGTGTTTTTAAAGTATCAAATTTTGTTAAAGCGCAAGAATTCGCCAATTCGATAGGTGATTATGCTGAGCAGGTTGGGCATCATCCTAGGCTTATTGTGGAGTGGGGGTGTTTAACGGTGACGTGGTGGTCTCACAAAATTGGAGGTCTGCATAGAAATGATTTTATCTGTGCAGCAAGAACGAGCGAGTTGCTTGGTCAATAGTTGCGTTTGCTCTGCTCGGTTTAAGCCGACTGTATTGGAATTGAAGTAATGGAAAGAACCTATCGTTTAGTTGTTTCGTGTCCTGATCGAACCGGGATTGTCGCAAAAGTGAGTAACTTTTTAGCGACATACAATGGTTGGATTACTGAGGCGAGTTATCACGCGGATCAAAAGAACGGTTGGTTCTTTATGCGTAACGAGATTAAGGCAAGTTCTCTGCCTTTTGATCTGGAAGGCTTTAAAGCGGCGTTTGCGCCGATTGCAAATGAGTTTTCGATGAAGTGGTCCGTTGCTGATTCGCATCAAAAGCCGAAAGTTGTTTTGATGGCTTCAAAGGAATCGCATTGTTTGGCTGATCTTCTGCATCGTTGGCATAGTGGTGAGTTGAACATAGATATTGTTGCTGTGATCGCGAACCATGAAGATTTGCGTCGGATGGTTGAATGGCACGAGATTCCATACCACTACGTTCCTGTCACAAAAGAAACAAAACCGCAGGCATTTAAGCAAATCGAAGAGTTGGTCGATTCTTACGAAACGGATTTAGTCGTGCTTGCGCGTTATATGCAGATACTACCTCCAGATTTGTGTGAGCGTTATGAGGGAAGGGTGATTAATATTCACCATAGTTTCTTGCCAAGTTTCGCGGGTGCAAAACCTTATCATCAGGCTTATGATCGTGGTGTGAAGTTGATCGGCGCAACGTGTCATTACGTGACGCAAGATCTCGATGAGGGGCCGATTATTGATCAGGATGTGATTCGTATTAATCACAGTGATACGATCGAAGATATGGTGCGCCTAGGCAAGGATGCAGAGAAGACTGTGTTGGCGCGTGGCTTGCGATTGCATATTGAAGATCGTGTTATCATTCATGAAAACAAAACGGTCGTATTCGCGTAAATTTCAGTTCTAAGGCGCGACTTTCTGTTGCGCTTTCTTCGCTTTCAGATCTTATTCAAAAATAGTGCGTTAACAAGCCCTCTAAAACGCGCTAAATGCTCTCTTTTGTTTTGTGCTTATGGTATAGTGCGTTGATTAATTTTGCGCTAACTTCCAAAATTGCTTTTGGTTTCAGTAAAACGCAAAGAAAGGCAAAGCGCTTCAATTTTTGCCTAATAACGATAAGTGCTCTAAGAGCATTACAAAAACGATCGAAATGAAAGGAATGCACTCCCTATGAGTGATCACGCTAAAGAAATCCTTCCCGTAAATATTGAAGATGAGTTGAAGCAGTCATACCTTGATTACGCGATGAGCGTAATCGTTGGTAGAGCATTGCCAGATGCTCGTGATGGTTTGAAACCTGTTCACCGACGTGTTCTTTTCGCAATGAGTGAATTGAACAACGATTGGAACAAAGCATACAAAAAGTCTGCTCGTGTTGTTGGTGATGTGATCGGTAAATACCACCCACATGGTGATTCTGCGGTCTACGATACAATTGTTCGTATGGCTCAGCCATTTTCTCTTCGTTACACATTGGTAGATGGTCAGGGTAACTTCGGTTCTATCGATGGGGATAATCCAGCTGCGATGCGTTATACGGAAATCCGTATGCAGAAGCTTGCGCATTCTTTGCTTGCTGATCTAGAGAAAGAAACGGTCGATTTTGTTCCTAACTATGATGGCACAGAGCAAATCCCAGAAGTCTTACCGACTCGTGTTCCTAACTTATTGGTGAATGGTTCATCAGGTATTGCGGTTGGTATGGCAACGAACATTCCTCCGCATAATTTGAATGAAGTTGTCAGTGGCTGTTTAGCCTTGTTAGACAATTCAGATATTACGACTGATGAGTTGATGGATTACATTCCTGGTCCAGATTTCCCGACTTCAGCGATTATTAACGGTCGAGCTGGTATTGTTCAGGCATATCAGACTGGTCGCGGTAAAATTTATCTACGCGCGCGTTATGAAGTGGAAACAGACGCGAAAGGTAAAGAGCGCATTGTCGTTACAGAAATTCCTTATCAGGTTAACAAGGCGCGTTTGATTGAGAAAATCGCAGAGCTTGTTAAAGATAAAAAGATCGAAGGGATTACCGAGCTTCGAGATGAGTCAAACAAAGAGGGCATGCGTATTGTTATTGAGTTACGTCGAGGTGAAGTGCCAGATGTAATTATGAATAACTTGTATTCTCAAACTCAGCTTGAGAACGTGTTTGGTATCAACATGGTTGCGCTTGTTGATGGTGAGCCAAAGACGATTAATCTTAAGCAGTCACTTGAGATTTTTGTTAAGCACCGTAGAGAAGTCGTTACCCGTCGTACTGTTTATTTGTTACGTAAAGCGAGAGAGCGTGGCCATATTCTCGAAGGTCTTACCGTCGCGCTTGCGAATATCGATCCAGTAATTGAGCTCATTAAGAAATCTCCAACCTCTGCTGAAGCGAAAGAAGCTTTGCTTGCTCAAGCTTGGGAGCCAGGTGCTGTAGTCGGCATGCTCGAGAAAGCGGGCGTTGATGCGTGTAAGCCTGATGATCTAGGCGAGGAATATGGATTTGTTGACGGTAAGTACCGTCTTTCTCCGACGCAAGCACAAGAAATTCTTAACATGCGCTTGCACCGTCTGACTGGTCTTGAGACAGAAAAACTCATTGCAGAATACAAAGAGATTCTTGAACGCATCACTGAGCTTCTTGGTATCTTAAGCGATCCAGATAAATTGATGGCTGTTATTCGTGAAGAGCTTGAAGCTATCAAAGAAGAGTATGGTGATGAGCGTTGCACAGAAATCATGTCTTCGCGTCGAGACCTAACAGTTGCAGACTTAATTACTGAAGAAGATTTAGTTGTCACTATTTCGCATGCAGGTTATGCGAAAACGCAGAAGCTTGAAGAATATCAGGCGCAGCGTCGTGGTGGGCGCGGTAAGTCTGCTACCACAATGAAAGATGAAGATTTTATTGAGAAACTCGTTGTCGCGAATTCACATGACACGATTTTGTGTTTCTCAAACAAAGGTAAAGTGTATTGGTTGCGTACCTTTGAGATTCCGCAAGCAAGCCGTGGTTCACGTGGCCGGCCAATGGTGAATATTTTGCCGCTTGACGAAGGTGAGCGTATTACGACGTTCCTGTCCGTTAATGAATACGCAGCCGATCATTACGTATTTATGGCGACCGCGAACGGCACCGTGAAGAAAACGCCTCTAGAGAACTTCTCGCGTCCGCGCCCTTCAGGTCTTATCGCTTTAGGTTTGGATGATGGCGATACGTTGATTGGCGCTGCTATCACTAATGGTGAGCGTGACATCATGCTCATGGGTAGTCACGGTAAGATGATCCGTTTCGATGAGAATGATGTGCGTGCGATGGGCAGAACGGCGCGTGGTGTGCGTGGTATTAAGTTGCCAGAAAATCACAGAGTTGTTTCTTTGATTCTTCCTGAGGAAGATGGCTTGTTGTTGGTGGCAAGTGAGAACGGTTACGGCAAGCGCACACGTCTTGATGAATTCTCAGTCATCAATCGTGGTGGTCAGGGTGTCATCGCAATGCAAGTGTCTGATCGAAACGGAAGCTTAGTGTCCGCTGTTCAAACATTTGAAGGCGATGAAATGATGCTGATCAGTGACAAGGGCACTCTCGTTCGATCGCGCACTGAAGAAGTTTCTGTCCTTGGTCGTAATACACAAGGTGTTCGTTTAATTAAACTCACCCAAGAGGGTGAACGCTTAGTGGCTGTAGAGCGTATCGAAGAACCAGAGTCAGAAGAATTAGATGATGAGGGTGTCGAAGAGGGTGCGGTACAAGCTGAATCTTCTGAGAGTGACTCTTCAAGTGATTCAACTGATGGCGATACACTGCAGTAATTGGCTTTGATATGACGAATGAAGCAGAAGCGTTAGGCCGCTTGCGTAAAGATATAGATCGAATTGATAGTGAAATTCATCGTTTGCTGAATGAGCGTGCAAAATGTGCGCAACAGGTTGCTGAAGTAAAGCAAGCTGCTTCAAATGGTGAAGAGGTTCAGTACTATCGTCCTGAGCGTGAGGCGCAAGTTTTACGCTCAGTGATGGAGCGCAATGAAGGCCCTCTCCCTGACGAGGATGTGGCGAAACTATTTCGTGAGGTCATGTCTTGTTGTTTAGCCCTAGAGCGCCCTCTCAAAGTTGCTTACTTAGGCCCAGAAGGTACATTTACGCATGCTGCGGCACTCAAACATTTCGGTCATTTCGTAAAAGCGGAACCGCTTTCAGCTATTGATGAAGTATTCCGAGAAGTAGAGTCGGGGCAAGTGAACTATGGCATCGTGCCAGTTGAAAACTCAACTGAAGGGATTGTTAATCATACTTTAGACAGCTTTATAGACTCACCTTTATTTATTGCAGGTGAGGTAAAGCTTCGCATACACCACAACTTGCTCAGCGGAACTGAAACCAAGCTTGAGAATGTGACCCGCGTTTATGCGCACCAGCAGGCGCTAGCACAATGCAGAAAATGGTTGGATTCGCATTGTCCGCAGGTTGAGCGTATTGCTGTATCGAGCAATGGTAAGGCTGCGAAACTAGCCGCTGAGGAGCCTGGAGTTGCTGCCATCGCAAGTGATATGGCGGCAGAGCTCTACGATTTAGATTTCCTAGCAAAAAATGTAGAAGACAGTCCTGATAACACGACACGTTTTCTTATTATCGGTTCTGAGGTCGTGCCTGCGAGCGGCGAAGATAAAACATCAATTATGGTTTCAGTGAAAGATAAGCCGGGTGCTTTGTATCACGTCTTGGAGCCATTTCAGCGTCACGGCGTGAATATGAATCGCTTAGAGTCTCGGCCCTCTAATAGTAGTACTTGGGCTTACGTTTTCTATATCGATTTTGATGGTCATTTTGATGATGAGAATGTTCAGGCGGTGATCAAAGATATTTCGCCAGATGCCGTCGACATTAAGCATCTTGGTTCCTATCCCGTTGGCGTTTTGTAACGCGTATTTATAGATTTAAAAGGGTTTTCTAATGGGCGATTTAACGCGTTCTTCTTGTGATTTTGTGTCTTTGGCGACTCAAGGTGCCCGAGGCTTACATCCTTATCAACCGGGCAAACCAAGCGATGAGTTGGAGCGAGAGTTAGGCATCTCGAATATCGTAAAGCTCGCAAGTAATGAAAACCCGCTTGGCCCTAGCCCAATTGCTTTAGAAGAAATCCGCAACGAGCTTTCTCAATTGACGCGCTACCCTGATGGTAATGGCTTTAAACTAAAAGAAGCGCTTGCATCGCGTTTAAAAGTTCAGTCATCGCAACTTACCCTGGGGAATGGGTCTAACGATATTCTTGACTTAATTGCGCGAGCTTATGCCGAACTAGGGCGTGAGGTGGTTTTTTCGCAATATGCATTCGCGGTTTATCCCATTGCGACGCAAGCAGTTAATGCAACTGCCGTTGTAACGCCGGCACTGAATTGGGGGCATGATCTATCTGCAATGCTTTCGGCAATTACCGATCGCACATCCCTTATTTTTATTGCCAATCCAAACAATCCAACCGGAACGGTGTTGAGTAAAGCTGAAGTTGTAGAGTTTTTGTCTCAAGTGCCAGAAAGCGTGATCGTGGTGTTGGACGAAGCGTATATTGAATACAGTACCGATCCCGATTTTCCTAATGGGGTTTCATTGCTGTCTGATTTTCCGAATTTGATTGTCACGAGAACGTTTTCAAAGGCATGGGGGCTCGCTTCGTTGCGCGTTGGTTATGCGATTTCAAATGAAGAAATTGCGGATGTGCTGAATCGAGTTCGTCATCCATTTAATGTGAATAGTCTCGCGCTTGCTGCGGCTCTCGGTTCATTGAGAGACGAAGACTATTTAAAGAAAAGCATCACGACAAATGAACATGGTATGAAGCAGTTGACCGATGCATTTGATCGACTGGACTACGAATATATTCCATCGAAAGGCAATTTCGTGTGCTTTGATACGAAAGGTTCTGGAATGGAAGTGTACGAAGCTATGTTGCAGCAGGGTGTTATTGTGCGTCCTGTAGCGAATTATGGAATGCCAAATCACCTTCGTGTATCAATCGGTCTTCCTGAAGAAAACGCTCGTTTTATTGAAGTTTTGGAGTCGCTTAGTCATGGCTAGCGATTCGCTAAGTTTAGCGATGCAAGAATTAAAAGGGCTCACCGTTTCGGTTGTTGGGCTTGGTCTAATTGGCGGTTCTTTAACAAAGTGCTTGAGGGAGCAAGGCGTTGTCTCGAAGACGGTCGGGTATACGCTTGATTCAAATCACGCAAAGCTCGGTATTGAATTAGGTGCTGTGGATGTAGCTGCTGAAACAATTGCTGAAGCAGTTTCTGGCGCAGATATCATTGTGTTGGCAGTTCCAGTTCAAGCATTTGAGAGTGTGCTGCAAGAGGTTAAACCATTCATCAAGCCCGGTGCTGTACTGACCGATGTAGGAAGTGTTAAGGGTAACTTTGTTTCTGCAGTCGAGTCGGTGTTCGGCGATGTGCCAGAGTTTGTTGTTCCTGGTCACCCGATTGCTGGATCAGAAAAGAGTGGAGTTACTGCCGCAAATAGTTCGCTCTACCAAAATCATAAAGTGATTCTTACTCCCTTAACGCATACTGATGAGCGAGCATTATCCTTAGTTGACGCGATGTGGAGCGCTTGTGGTGCTAATGTGCTGCAAATGTCGGTTGAAAAGCATGACGAGGTCTTGGCGGCAACGAGTCATCTTCCTCATTTGATCGCATTCTCATTGGTTGATACCTTGGCGGGAAATCCTGATAACGAGGATATTTTCCGCTATGCTGCTGGTGGTTTTCGGGATTTCACGCGCATCGCTGCAAGTGACCCTAGAATGTGGCACGACATATTTCTTGCAAATAAAGAAGCCGTTCTAAATGTATTGGATCGCTTCTCTGTAGACTTGCAAAAACTACGCACTGCGGTCGCTGATGACCAAAGCCAAGAAATGCTTGGTGTATTTACGCGCGCTCGAGCGGCGCGAGAACATTTTTCTAAAGTCTTATCTGGACAATCCTACGTAAACGCTATGAATACAAATAATGTAATTTTTAATGCTGGCGCAGGCAGCGCTTTATCTGGTGCTATTCGTGTTGCCGGTGATAAATCTATTTCGCATCGATCTATTATGCTCGGAGCGCTTGCAGAAGGTGTCACGGAGGTCGAAGGATTTTTAGAAGGTGAAGATAGTCTTGCAACGCTTCAGGCTTTTCGTGATATGGGTGTTGTCATTGAAGGGCCGAACAACGGGCGAGTTAAGATTCATGGTGTCGGCTTGAATGGGTTACAAGCGCCTCCGGGGCCGATCTATTTAGGTAACTCGGGTACGGGCATGCGTTTGTTCGCTGGTTTGCTCGCGGGACAAAGTTTCGATACCGAGCTTGCTGGTGATGAGTCGCTGACAAAGCGTCCGATGGAGCGTGTAGCGAAGCCCTTACGTGAAATGGGCGCTGTTATTGAAACAGCTGAAGGTGGGCGTCCGCCAATGCTTATCAAGGGCGGGCAAGCGCTGTCGGGTATGCATTACGACATGCCGATGGCTAGTGCTCAGGTGAAATCATGTTTACTGCTTGCAGGTATGTATGCTGAGGGCGATACAAGTGTGACTGAGCCTGCGCCAACTCGCGATCATACTGAACGTATGTTGAATGGCTTTGGTTATTCTGTTGAGCGTGATGGTGCGACCGCGAAGCTTTCAGGTGGCGATTCAATGCAGGCCGGTAAAATTGATGTTCCAGCGGATATCTCTTCAGCAGCCTTTTTTATGGTAGCGGCCTCTATTGCTGAAGGGTCAGACCTTACGCTTGAGCACGTTGGTCTCAACCCGACTCGCGTGGGTGTTATCAATATTCTTCGTCAAATGGGTGCGGATATTACCGTCTCTAACGAAAAGACCGTTGGTGGTGAGCCCGTTGGCGATATTCGTATTAAATCGGCTCCACTAAAGGGTATTAAAATTCCTGAAGATCAGGTGCCTTTGGCGATCGATGAATTTCCAGTTCTTTTTATCGCCGCAGTATGCGCAGAAGGCGAGACTGTGTTAAGTGGAGCTGAAGAGCTTCGCGTTAAGGAAAGCGACCGAATTCAAGTAATGGCTGATGGCTTAGCGCAGCTTGGCGTGCGTACTGAAGTAAAGCCAGATGGTATTGTGATTCAAGGTGCTAAGATGCATGGAGGTACGGTGCACTCGCATGGCGATCACCGCATCGCAATGGCGTTTTCTGTTGCAGCATTGCGTGCTGAAGGTGAAATCGTAATTAATGATTGCGCTAATGTAGCGACGTCTTTCCCTAACTTTGTTGAATTAGCAAATCGTGTAGGGATGAATGTGAAGGTAAACGGAGACGCGTAATGGCGCCAAATTCACAAGCTCCAGTTCTTTGTATAGATGGACCAAGCGGTTCTGGTAAAGGGACGATTACACAGTTAATTGCGACTAAGTTAGGTTGGTCGATTCTCGATAGTGGGGCTTTGTATCGTTTAACCGCCATTGCGGCGCTACGTCAAAATGTCGCTTTAGATGACGAGTCAAGTTTGGCCGCAGTCGCGGCAGGTCTTGATTGTTCTTTTGAAAGTTCAAAGCCGGGCGAGCCGGTTCGTGTAATGCTTGCAGGAGAGGATGTGACGAGTGAATTACGTCTTGAGACCACGGGCGATAATGCTTCAAAAGTGGCGGTTCTCCCTGAAGTGCGTGCAGCGTTATTGCAGCGCCAGCGCGATTTTCAGCAGCTTCCTGGTCTGGTAGCTGATGGACGAGATATGGGAACAGTTGTTTTTCCTAACTCTCAATTCAAAATATTCTTAACCGCTTCTGCTCAAGCCAGAGCAGAGCGTCGTTTCCAACAGTTGAAGGCACAGGGTGAAGATGTTAGAATCGCGACCCTTTTGCAAGAGATCGAAGCGCGTGATGCGCGTGATATGGGTCGTAAAGCCGCGCCGTTAAAGGCCGCAGACGATGCTGTCACGATCGACACGACCGAATATTCGATCGAGCAAGTGTTGGAAAAAGTCCTTTTATTGGTCAATCCAAAGTAAGATTTTTCCTCTAAAAATAGTTTTAATGCTTATGGCAATGAAAAACCGGCCAGAGGTTTGTCATGAGCGTATGTAAATAGACCGTATTAACTGGTGGTACGGAGAATCATATACAGGAAATGTAATGAGCGAGAGCTTTGCAGATTTATTTGAAGAGAGCCTAAAAGAGATCGATATGACCCCAGGGTCGATCGTTAAAGGCGTGGTTGTAGACATCGATAGCGATTGGGTTACAGTTAACGCAGGCTTGAAATCAGAGGGCGTTATCCCTCTTTCACAGTTCGTAAACGAAGCTGGTGAAGTTGAACTAGCAGTTGGTGACACTGTTGACGTAGCACTTGATGCTGTAGAAAACGGCTTTGGCGAAACGCAACTTTCACGTGAGAAAGCGAAGCGTGCTGAAGCATGGAAAGATCTTGAGAAAGCATTCGAAGCTGAAGAGATCGTTAAAGGTATCATCAACGGTAAAGTTAAAGGCGGCTTTACTGTTGACCTTAAATCTGTTCGTGCATTCCTACCTGGTTCTCTAGTTGACGTTCGTCCAGTTCGTGACACATTGCACCTTGAAGGCAAAGAGCTTGAGTTTAAAGTTATCAAGCTTGACCAAAAGCGTAACAACGTTGTTGTTTCTCGCCGTGCAGTACTTGAAGCTGAAAATTCAGCAGAGCGTGATGCTCTTCTTGAGTCAATGGCTGAAGGTATGGAAGTTAAAGGTATCGTTAAGAACCTTACAGACTACGGTGCGTTCGTAGATCTTGGTGGTGTTGACGGTCTTCTTCACATTACAGATATGGCTTGGAAGCGCATTAAGCACCCGAGCGAGATTGTAAATGTTGGTGACGAAATCAACGTTAAAGTTCTTAAGTTCGACCGTGAGCGCAACCGTGTTTCTCTAGGTCTTAAGCAGTTGGGTGAAGATCCATGGGTATCAATCAAAGAGCGCTATCCAGAGAACACTCGTGTTACTGCACGTGTTACTAACCTTACTGATTACGGCTGCTTCGCAGAAATCGAAGAAGGTGTTGAAGGTCTTGTTCACGTTTCAGAAATGGATTGGACTAACAAGAACATTCACCCATCTAAAGTTGTTCAATTGGGCGACGAAGTTGAGGTTATGGTTCTTGATATCGACGAAGAGCGTCGTCGTATCTCTCTAGGTATCAAACAGTGCCACGCTAACCCATGGGAAGAGTTCTCAGGTAACTTCAACAAGGGTGATAAGATCAGCGGTAAGATCAAGTCTATCACTGATTTCGGTATCTTCATCGGTCTTGACGGTGGTATCGACGGTCTAGTTCACTTGTCAGATATCTCTTGGCAGGAACAAGGCGAAGAAGCTGTTCGTAACTACAAGAAAGGCGACGAAATCGAAACTGTTATCCTTTCTGTAGACCCAGAGCGTGAGCGTATCTCTCTTGGTGTTAAGCAGCTTGATAGCGATCCATTCGCAGAATACGTTCAAGCGAACGACAAAGGCACTATCGTTACAGGTACTGTTAAGTCTGTAGACGCGAAAGCAGCAGTTGTAGAACTTGCAGCAGACGTTGAAGCAACTTTGAAAGCATCTGAAATGAGCCAAGATCGTGTTGAAGATTTGACGACTCAGCTTAAAGAAGGCGACGAAGTAGAAGCGAAAATTATTAACGTTGATCGTAAGAATCGCGTGATCAACTTGTCTGTTAAGTCGAAAGACATTGACGATGAGAAGCAAGCGATGAAAGAAGTTCGTGAGAAGCAGATTGAATCAGCTGGTCCAACTACGATCGGTGATTTGATCAAAGAGCAGATGCAAAACCAGTAACTGCTTGTTAAATAATATAAAAAACGGGCCTTGTGCCCGTTTTTTTTTGTTTTTTGTTTTTCCTTGTCTAAACTGAGAATGACGTTGTTTATTAAGGAAAATCAATGACTAAGTCGGAATTGGTAGAAATTATCGCCGCAAAGCAAACTCAGTTGTCTGTCAAGGATGTAGAGTTAGCGGTAAAAACAATAATAGATTTGATGTCCGAGACGCTCGCAGAAGGGCAGCGTATTGAAATTCGTGGCTTTGGTAGCTTTTCGCTTCACTATCGTTCTCCACGCGTTGGCAGAAACCCGAAAACTGGTGAGTCCGTTACGCTTGAAGCAAAGCATGTTCCGCATTTTAAGCCTGGTAAAGAGCTGCGTGACATCGTAAATGATAGCCTTAAGCATGGTTATTAAAGGTCGAGCTACGCATCATGTCTAAGCTAGTTTTGCTCATTGAAGTAATATTGCTCGCGGCACTCGTCGCTTTAGGTGTTGCGTTTGCCTTATCTAATAGTGAACGCTTGAGCGTCGATTACTTGATAGGCAATATCGATGTCAGTGCTGGTGTTGCACTGCTAATTATGTTTTCCCTTGGTGGCGTGTTTGGGTATCTCGTGAGATTACCAAGTAACATTGCAATCAAGAGCAGATTGCTAAAGGTTGAACGCGAGCTTCAACGCACTAAGCAGGCTTAAAACTGAGTTTTATTTTTCTTAGAACGCTTATTTATTGTCGAAGTTTTTGATCTTCGATAGACTTCCTCCCGCCCAATTTTCGTTTTATCACCCTGTCACTTTCTAGCGGTTATAATCCTCTCGATATCAATGACAGTTCAATATTTTCTATAGTGTGTTTTTTATGACTAATGCAAATGTAAGTTCGCCTATCTTGGTCGCTCTTGATTTTCCTTCAAAAGAGTCTGCGATTGAATTGGCGCAGCAGCTAGACCCAAAACTATGTCGTGTGAAGGTTGGGAAAGAGTTGTATACCCGATGCGGTCCGCAAGTGGTTGAAGACTTACATCGTCTAGGCTTTGATGTATTTTTAGATTTGAAGTTTCATGATATTCCAAATACCACGGCTCAAGCGGTTGGAGTTGCGGCAGATATGGGCGTATGGATGGTAAATGTGCATGCGAGCGGTGGCCAAAGAATGATGGAAGCATGCGCTGAGAAGTTGAGTGCCTATTCAAGTCGCCCCTTATTGATTGGCGTGACTGTACTGACAAGTATGGAGCAAGCGGATCTTGCCGGCGTAGGGATAGATGTTCCGCCGCTAGAGCAGGTTATGCGTTTGGCATCTTTAACGAAAGACTCTGGTCTCGATGGCGTGGTATGTTCATCTCAAGAAGCGAGTCAGTTAAAGCAGTCGTTAGGTTCTGAGTTTAAGTTAGTTACGCCAGGGATTCGTCCTGCAACGGCTGATAAAGGCGATCAGAAGCGTATTATGACTCCTCAGCAAGCGTTAGAAGCGGGCTCTGATTACTTAGTGATAGGTAGGCCTATTACGCAAGCTCAATCGCCATTAGAGGCTTTAGAGAGCATCTTGGCGTCGATTCAGGCGTAATACTAATGGAAGAAATCGTTTACTATCTTGAGATGCATACACCGCCTGCTTATGTAATGACCACTGCAGATAGCGAATATGTATTGGAAGAAGTAAAACATAACCAAGCACCGTTCAATCAATTCCTGTATTCGTTTGTAGGAAAGGCGTGGGATTGGACTGATCGCTTGGTTTGGACAGATCAACAATGGTTTGATTTGGTGAATGACCCAAATCTTCGTACTTGGGTGGCCTATAGAGACGGTGCGATTCTAGGTTACTTTGAGCTGCGCAAAGACGGTAGCAACGTTGAACTATTGTATTTTGGATTAAGTCCTGACTTTATAGGTAAGGGATTTGGGACTGCTTTTCTAGAAGATGCAGTACGACAGGCTTGGTCCTGGGATGGTGTCGAGCGCGTATGGGTTCATACTTGTAATTTCGATCACCCTGCTGCGCTAGACAACTATAAACGCCGTGGGTTCGTTCACTATAAAACGGTGTAAGGCCTAGAGCGTGGTTCTTTTTAAAAGCTCATCTTTTGCTTTGCTGAGCTCTTTGAATTTTTGCTCGTCCCCACCTTTGTCGGGATGCATTGTTTGTGCTTTTTTCTTAAAGGCTCGTTTTATATCGGCGTAGCTTGCGCCGATCTCCAAACCTAATGCTTGATAAGCTTCTTCCGATTGATCAGGGTTATTAAAACGTTGCCAGAAGCCGTTTAGTAATAATGAGATTTCTTCCTTTGTCATATCGAAATAATTATCATGATCAAGATAGTACGTACCTAATAAATCGCTGTTACTTACACTTGTTTCGTTATGAGTGATGTAAGGAAATTTTTGGATATTGATTATTCCAATCTCAAGATGAGCGCTTTTATTTTTGGCCCATTTTGATTTAAGCGAATAAAGTGCGTGACGAATTAAAAAATGCGTTTTGAATAAGCTGAGTGCTTGATTGAGCTCCATATTTGGTAGCTCGAGATCATTGCTGTCTTTGAGGTATTTTATTAGGTCGTATTCTCGCCACTCACTTTTCATCGTGAAAGCTTTTTCGATAGCGGAGGTGACAGAGCTGAAGATATCCATTTCTTCAGCCTAGCTTAGTGCGTTTAGTTTGTCCTGTGCCTAATGATTAAGCTTGCTACATGGTGTAGTAGATTGGCGCGCCAGGTCCAACGGGGAATCCCATAATAAATACCCAGAAGTAGAAGAACAGGCTCCATGCAGTAATAAATACAACTGAGTAGGGGAGCATCATCGATATGAGGGTACCGATTCCGAGGTCTTTTTTGTATTTCTCGGCAACTGCGAGTATTAGCCCGAAGTAGCTCATCATTGGTGTAATAATATTGGTTGTCGAGTCACCGATACGATACGCCGCTTGAATAACCTCTGGTGAATAGCCAACTAACATTAACATCGGGATGAATATAGGCGCCGTGACTGCCCATTGAGCCGATGCTGAACCTAGTGACAGGTTGATTAGCCCGCATACGCCAATAAAGAAGAAGAATAGAATTGGTCCGGTTAAACCTAAGCTTTCTAAGGTCTGTGCACCGAGCACGGCCAAGATCGCGCCTAGATTAGTCCACTTAAAGAAGGCAACGAATTGCGCCGCGAAGAAAACAAGAACGATATATGCGCCCATTGTGTTCATAGCATGATTCATGGCGTGAACGACATCAGTCGAGTTGGTAATCGATTTAACGACCTTGCCGTACACTAAGCCCGCTAAGGCAAAGTAAATGAATATGAATGCTAAGATCGATTTTAAGAATGGAGACCCTGCAACAAGTCCTGTTTCAGGATGGCGTAATATTCCATTTTCTGGAACGATCGTAGAAGCCAAAACGCCCGCAAAGATGAGCGTATAAATACCGACGACTCTCAGACCTTTGCGCTCAATATCGGTTACGGCATGTGAATTCATCTCTTGCTCGAGTTCTTCGACGTGTTCAGGTGATGCATCATCTTTGTTATACAGACCTAGTTGAGGCTCCACGATGTACTCAGTAATCAGCATGCCGAGAATAGAAATGACAACGGTCGAGGCCATCATGAAGTACCAATTGGCCTCAGCCCCAACCGTATAACTCGGGTCAATAAGTTGGGCTGCTTTCTCTGAGATGCCTGATAGAAGTGGGTCAACTGTTCCAATTAAAAGGTTCGCGCTATAGCCGCCTGATACACCCGCAAACGCGGCAGCAAGACCGGCTAGGGGGTGGCGACCAAGAGATGCGAATATCATTGCAGAAAGAGGAATTAATACCACATAACCAAGCTCAGCGGCTGTGTTCGAAACGATGCCAGCTAGTACAACAGCGAACGTCACAAGCTTCTTGGGCGCACCCATTACCAAGTTACGCATTGCTGCCGAAATGACGCCTGATCGCTCTGCTATCCCTACACCTAGCAGGGCAACTAACACGGTTCCGAGTGGGGTGAATCCTGTAAAGTTCTTAACGAGCTGCGTGAGGATTTGCTGAAGACCTTCAATATTGAACAGGCTGACGACTTCAATCATTCCTGAAGGAGACCTACCACGGCTACCCTCGGGCCGTGGATCTAGCACAGCAAGTTCAAAATACCCAGCGACGCCGCTAATAACGATGACTAGAGCGCATAGTATGGCGAACAAAATAACGGGGTGTGGGAGTAAATTTCCAAGGAATTCAACCGTATCGAGAAAGCGTGTGATGAAATTTTTACTACCACTACTTTGATCGTTATTAGGCGTTTGTGGTGATTGGGTATGATCAGTCGACATGGTGCTCCCCCTTAAAATCTTTCCGGAGTATAGCTGTTGTTTTATTTGGTGCTTTTTTAAACAGAAAGGGAGCTGTTTTTTTTGTTTCAAGCTTTACCTTTGCTTACTTACTCGGTCAGTTTTCATTTATACTTCGCGCCGACTGAATCATGTAGCATCGAGTATTTGCTCGTCATCGGAGTAGAAATGAAGTCCTTAGAAGGGTCAGACAAGTACGAATTCAACAAGCTTCAAAAACGCTTGCGTGCCGGAATGGGTAAAGCAATCATTGACTTCAACATGATTGAAGCTGGGGATAGGGTCATGGTCTGTCTGTCCGGAGGAAAAGACAGTTATACAATGCTGACTATTCTGATGAGCTTACAAAAGAGTGCTCCGATTGATTTTGACCTTGTCGCCGTAAATTTGGATCAAAAACAACCGGGTTTTCCAGAACATGTGTTACCTGAATATTTAGAATCCTTAGGTATTGAATACTATGTTGTGGATCGCGACACATATTCTGTTGTGAAGTCTAAGATCCCAGAAGGTAAAACAACCTGTGGTCTATGCTCACGGCTTCGTCGCGGGACCTTGTATTCATTCGCAGAGGACATTAAGGCGACTAAGATTGCATTAGGACACCACAAGGACGATATCGTCGAAACATTATTTTTGAATATGTTTCATGGCTCGAAGTTCTCTGCAATGCCGCCTAAATTGTTGTCTGATGATGGGCGAAATATCGTTATAAGACCTCTGGCCTATTGTCGCGAGAAAGATATTCTTAAATTTGCAGATATTATGGAATATCCGATTATTCCGTGTAATTTGTGTGGCTCTCAAGAAAACTTACAACGTCAGAATATCAAAGCGATGTTGCAAGCTTGGGAGAAGGAGCATCCCTCTCGTATTGAGTCGATATTTAGCTCTTTGCAAAACGTTGCACCGTCACAGCTTGCAGACAGAAATTTATTCGATTTTGAAACGCTCAAAATTGATCGTACCGAAGCGCGTAAACCATATGAATTTGGGGCTGAGCAAACGATTTCTTCCTCGAACCCGAGTCAAGATGAAAGCATCGTACAGGTCATCGAAATTTATCAGCCATGATCTTAAAAACTAGAAACTAACGACCAGGCGCCGAAGCAGATAAGAGTCATGCCAGCACTTTTTCTAAACCACTGACTATTTAAAATCGCAGATAACCGTTGGCCTGCTACCGAGACGCCTAGCATGCTAGGTAAGGTCCCTAAACCAAATGCAAGCATTGTCATTGCTGAGCCAGAGAGCGTTCCTTGGGTGCTCGCGTAAATCAGTCCAGAATATACCAATCCGCATGGTAGCCAGCCCCATACAGCGCCAAGCGCTATCGCTGCCCTATGAGACTGAGGCCGTAAAAATCGACTGCCAATCGGTCTAAGTTTTTGCCATAAAATGGCACCAAGCTTCTCAGTAAAAAGTAGAGCATTGAGCCATCCAGTTAGATATAAGCCCATTAGGATCAGCATGATCGCTGCCGCAATACGCAAAAGCATCAGTGCACCGAGATATTCAGAGAACCAAAATCCTAGCGCACCGACTAGTAAGCCAGCGAAGGTATATGAGCTTAATCGTCCGAGATTATAGCTATAAACATAATTATGCTGGGGGGTATTGAGCCCAAGCGCAGACGCGAGTCCACCGCACATCCCAAAGCAATGGCCTGAACCTAATAGTCCAAGCAAGAATGCACTTAGCAGGATGGTATATTCGATGGCTATACGTCCTTTTCTTGGTTGTGTTGAGGTGCCTTGCTTTGTTGTTTTGGCTTGTCGTCTGGACCAGGAATCATATGCTCATCATCATCAAACAAGATGCTATGGCCAGGGCCTTCAAGGTCATCATACTGTCCATTTTTAATTGCCCAGCCAAATAGCCAGATAGCGATCGTCACAAGTATTAAAGAAACAGGGATGAGTATGTAAAGAATTTCCATAACGATTTATTCAGCACTAAGTGAGATGCTATTTTCGCAGGCGCATAGAGTTAAATACAACAATTAAAGAGCTTAATGACATGCCGAGCGCAGCAAAATAAGGTGGAATGAGGCCGACCACTGCAAGTGGCAGCATGCATAAGTTATAGCCAAGTGCCCAGCAAATATTTTGAATAATGACTGTTCTTGTTCTGCGTGAATACTGGAAAGCGTCAGCCAGTGATACGAGGTGCTCGTTTAACAAAATGGCATCCGCATTGAGCTTAGTTAAGTCACTCGCTCCGCCCATTGCAATAGATAGGTTTGCGCGAGACAAAACGGGAAGATCGTTGATGCCGTCGCCGACCATCGCCACTTTTCTTCCTTCAGATTGCAGCGACTCAACGTAGTTCAGCTTTTGTTCAGGCGATTGCTCAGCTAAGAACGATTCGATACTCAATGTGTCGGCGACATGTTTCACTGAATGATGCTGGTCGCCACTTAAAATATGCACGGTTTTGCCCAGCTTACGCAGCGTTTCAATGCAGGCAGCTGCCTCTTCTCTTAGAGTGTCTTCGAGCTCAAACCGAGCAACTAATGTAGTGCCGTCAGACATAAATACGACAGGTCCATCGTGTTGATGTTGCAGTTCTTGTTTATCGAGCGTAGACGTATTTTGTCCGATAAAGCTAGCGCTGCCCATAAAATAGCGAGAGCCATCAATGATTCCGCTCACGCCTAAACCAACATGATTCTTGGCGTCGATGACTTCTTTGCTTGTCTGCTGAATAAATGCCTTGGCAATTGGGTGGGCGCTTTGGCGCTCAAGCGCGCTTGCAAATATAAGCGCGGTTTCTTTATCCAAGTTAGTGTTAGTGGCAAGCTGAACGTGAGAGATCGATAAACGACCTTCACTGAGTGTCCCTGTTTTATCAAAAATAACATCATTCGCTTGGGACATAGCTTCGAGTGCATGATGCTTGGTAAGCAAGAATCCAAGTCTACGTAATGCTGATGTTGCGCCGGTCAAAGCAGTCGGTGTGGCGAGTGATAAGGCACAAGGGCATGTTACGACGAGGACGGATAGGGTAATTGCAAAGGCTCTGTCAGAATCGATGTTCCACCAATAGACCGCTGTTAAACCGCAGGCGAGCAGTACGAAGGTAACAAAATACGAGGCAAGATTATCAGCAATCGTTTGAGTGCTTGGTTTTGCAGCTTGAGCTTTCCCAATAAGCCTAACGATTGATGATAAGCGGCTTTGTTTCGCGGAGGCGGTTACTCGAATGTCTATGGTGTTATCCATATTTGCGGTACCGGCATGAATAACATCGCCCGTCGCTTTATATATTGGCAAGAATTCGCCTGTTAATGCGGATTCGTCAAACCTGGTAGAGCCGTTTTCGATTAAGCCATCTGCTGCGGCTAATTCGCCCTGTTTAATGCGGATGATATCGCCGACTTGAATACGCTGAGATACCAGGCTTTTTGTACTATCGCCTTCAACCAATGTGGCAGTTTCTGGAAGCAGTTGGTCCATATCTACATCATCATTTAAATAACGATGGCGTGTCTGCATTTCAATGAACCGACCCAGTAAAAGGAAGAACGCAAACATTGAAACAGAATCAAAATATACGTCTGATTCTAAGGTTGGGACGGTAGTAATGGTTGTATAGCTGCTCGCTAAGAACGCAATAATAATCGCAAATGAAACAGGCATGTCCATGCCTAGTTTGCGTGATTTGAGACTGCGAATAGCGGCTCTGTAAAAGGGGAGTGAAGCAAAGGCAACAACTGGCGCGGCCATGAACATGCTGACCCATCGAAATAGCGAAATCAGTTGCGTGTCGAGGTCGTTATACATTCCCAAATAGAGAGGGATAGAGAACATCATGTTCTGCATCGTAGCGATGCCCGCGACAGCGATCCGAAATACAGTGATACGTTTCTCTCTTAAGGCCGCAAGTTTTGCTTCATGATGTCTGTAAGGCTTAGCGTTGTAGCCGAGTTTTCTAGCCTTAATAAGAACTTCACTTAATTGGCAGGGTGTCTCCCACTCAATATAGGCTTTGTGTGTACTGTGGTTTATCGAAAAATTTAGTACACCGTCGATGGCATTAATATCGCGCTCTAATAGCCATATACATGCTGCGCAGGTAATGCCAGAAATACTCAAAGAGGTTTGCAATACACCATCGTGAGCTTGCACAAACTCTTCTTGTAATAGCGGGTCATCATAAAGCTCTAGTTGCTTTAATTCGCTGGGCTTCAATTCTTCAGCTTTGGGGGAGAATTCAGTGCGGTGAGCGTAGAAATTATCGAGACCTTCATGGGAGATCACTTCTGCTACGGCTAAGCAACCATAACAGCAAAAAGGTTCGTTCTTACCTTTGATCTTTAAGGTGGCGGAGAAGCCAGCAGGGACCGCTTCACCGCAGTGAAAACAGGGTGTTGTCATCAGGTATGGCTAGGGTGCAAGCAAATAGTTTTCTGTTGGCAATGAGGTTTTTTGACGAACTCTCCATGACTCATCATGCGCATATAGATCGAGATACCAGTTTCCGCTAAGGTTTTCAGGTACTTCTGCGACATACGGACCTTCAGCGGTAGGTAAGAATTTTGTCACTGAATCTCTCTCTCCGAGAGTAGGGTGGACAAGTTTGAGCGTAACAAAAGGCTCTTTTGTTTTGGCTAGACTTTTCAAGTCTAGTAGCGCGTTGCCTTCTGCGTCAATACTGACATAGGCGCGTACAGCAAGTTTTTTAGCTAGACGATCTTGCCCAATCGTTTGGTTTATATCGAGCCCATCTTTGTAATAGTTGTCACTAACGAGTGAGTCTTTACCGTTCACTGCATGGTAGATCATGATGCTACTGAGAAATACAGAAGCTAAAGGGAAGAACATAATAAAATACAGCCAGTTTCGTTTTTTTGGATCTGGCTGTTTAGATTGGATTGTTTGACTCGACATCAGGGTTCCGGGCTAAGTTTACATAATCATTCGCGAGCGCCGAGGAAGCGGCTTTCGGAATGAGCTATTAGATCTGGGTTATCGAGAGAGTTTACCGTAAAACTAATCTCGTTACTGCTACTAGGGAGTAGTGATGGCTTTGCTTCAACAATTGTTGGCAAACTATACACTTCACCCGATTTCACTGTGATTTCTGATCGCGTGGCGAGACGAACTTCAGGAATGCCATCGACCTTAATCGCGAATCGCTGAGTCTCGTCCGTCATATTGACGATCTTAAGGGTGTAAGAGTTTTCAATATGACCAAGACCATTTAGTTGGAATAGCGAGCCTCTATCACGAATAACGTCTAACTCTAAGGGGACTCGTCCAAGAATATGGTTGAAAAATGCGCCGGTCATAATAATGAGCAATACACCATATGCGATCGCTTTAGGACGCAATATATGACTTTCTTTGCCTTGTAAGCGGTGTTCAGTGGTATAACTGATCAGCCCTTTCGGATACTCCATTTTTTCCATGATGGAGTCACAAGCATCGATGCAGAGTGCGCAGCCAATACACTCGTATTGGAGGCCATCTCTTATGTCTATGCCTGTTGGACAAACTTGAACACACATGCCGCAATCGACACAGTCGCCAAGGCCCTGTTCTTTGTAATCTGAGTTCCGCTTGCGGCTACCGCGAGGATCTCCTCGCGTAGCGTCATAGGCTACGGCAAGTGTATCGTCGTCATACATCACTGACTGAAAACGCGCATAAGGGCACATGTAAAGGCATACCTGCTCTCGTAACCATCCTGCATTCATATAGGTTGCGAGCGTGAAGAATGCGATCCAGAAAACTGCCCAGCCATTGGCAGAGTAGGTAAATAAGTCAGGAACAAGCTCTCTAATTGGGTAAAAGTACCCCACGAATGTCAGGCCAGTTCCGAATGCTACCGACAGCCAAAGAAGGTGTTTAATACCTTTTTTGGTGATCTTGCTGATGTCGTTGTCGGACTTATCTAGCTTCATGCGCTGATTTCTGCTGCCTTCTACCTTTTCTTCAATCCACATAAAGATAAACGTCCATGCGGTTTGAGGACAGGTGTAGCCACACCAAAGGCGACCAAATAAAGTCGTCACGAAAAATAGTGCGAATGCAGAGATGATCAGCGTGACTGCCAGTAAGAAGAAATCTTGAGGCCAAAAGGTGATTCCGAAAACATGGAATTTTCGTTCTGGAAGATCGAAATGTACCAGCTGTTGGCCGTTAATGGAAATCCAGCAAATAGCGAAGTAGGCGAGCATTAATGCCCAAAGTGTGTAGCGTCGTATTCCGTGGAAAAAACCAGTAATTTTCTTAACGTATATCTTTTTGCGTGAAGCGTAGAGTTCGACGGTCTTTGTGACGCCGTCTTGTGCCGTTGGGCTGCTATAAGTTTCGAGTTTTTCTGCGCCTGGTTCTATGTTTTTAACTGGAATTTTATTCGACATACGCTCTCTTCACTGGTTGCGTTAAATACTGACGAAATAGGCTTTTTTGATGGTAGAGCCCTTCGAAACAAGGGCTCAGGAGTGTCGTTTACTTTTGAGATAAACTGATCACGTAAGCGGTAAGAAGATGGATTTTCTCTTCGCTTAAACGATCTGATTGAGCAGGCATTACGCCAGCACGACCATAAAGTAGTGTGTGCTTCATACGCTTAGGCGTAGAACCATATAACCAAATATTGTCAGTTAGATTGGGTGCGCCAATAGCTTGGTTACCTTTTGCATCAGGGCCATGACATGCAGCACACGCAGTTTGATACATCGCTGCACCACGCTCTGCGGCTTCCTGGTCATCACTACGACCACTAAATGCAAGCAGGTAATGCACCATGTCATCGATCTGCGCATTGGTCATGTCGGGGTTTAAACCCCTAGCAGGCATGTTGCCCATACGGCCATTTACTAGCGTTGCTTTGATAGCTTCAGCTGAACCGCCATACAACCAATCATCGTCTGTTAGGTTAGGGAAGCCGATACCGCCGCGTGCTGCTGAACCGTGGCAAACTGCACAGTTATTGGCAAACAAGCGTTGACCAACTTTCATTGCTTCTGCGTCTTGCGCTAATTCTTCAATTGGAGTCGCGCCGTAAGCTTCGAAGATTGGGCCATATTTAGCTTCAGCATCTTCAACTTCTTTTTGCCACTGATTGACCTGAGTCCAAGGCACACTGCCTTCTTCTAGTTCAATCGATAGCATTCCTTTGTAGTTACCTAGTCCTGGGTAGAGGACATAGTATGCGAGGGCGAATACACAGGTTGCAACGAACATGTATAGCCACCACTTAGGTAACGGGTTATCAAGCTCTTCGATCCCATCGAAAGCGTGACCTACTGTTTGATCAGTCTCAGTGTCAGTGGTTTGGCTCTTACGTGTTACGTATATCAACCACAAGCAGCCGAAAATTGATCCTAAACTGATTATTGAAACCCAAAAGCTCCAGAAACTAGTCATGATTATCTCTCTCTTTTTCGCGCAACGTTCGTTCAGCGATATCTTCATCGTCAAATGGGAGGTTGGAAGCATCTTCAAAGTCTTTCTTCTTTGAATTACTAAAAGCCCACCAACATATTCCTGCGAAGACGATCATCACTAATATTGTCGAAAGTCCCCTTAGCGTATTTATATCCATTATTTGCTTACTTGTTCCCAATCAACGTACCGAGGTTTTGAAGGTAAGCAACAAGCGCTTCAATTTCAGTCTTACCTTTTACTGCATCTGAAGCTCCTGCAATGTCTTCATCAGTGTATGGGACGCCAACTTTACGGAGAGCCTCCATTTTTTTAGGTGTTGTCTTATGATCGATTTTAGCGGTGAACAGCCAAGGGTAAGCTGGCATCTTAGACTCAGGTACAACATTTCGAGGGTTGTACATATGAGCTCGGTGCCAATCATCACTATAGCGACCGCCTACACGCGCTAAGTCAGGACCCGTACGCTTTGACCCCCATAAAAATGGGTGGTCGTAAACAAATTCACCAGCTACTGAGTAATGGCCATAACGCTCTGTTTCTGCGCGGAACGGACGAATCATTTGTGTGTGACAAGTATGGCACCCTTCACGGATATATATGTCACGACCTTCTAGTTGTACCGCAGTATAAGGCTTAAGTCCCTCGACAGGTGTTTTCATATCCTTGTTAAAGAAAAGAGGTACAACTTCCACTAAGAAACCAAAGCTTATTGCGACAATGATTAATGGGATCATTAGGCCAAGGTTTTTCTCAATTATTTCATGGTTCATTCTATCGCTCTCCTTAAGCTTGTGCTGGCACTGAGTCGAGTGCTTTAGCACTTGTTTGTCTAATAGTTAGCCAAACATTAAGGGCCATAATAAGCATGCCTGACAGGAAGATAGCTCCGCCGATTAATCTGACGACATACCCATTATGGCTCGCTTCTAGAGATTCAACAAAGCTATAAGTGAGAGTGCCATCGGTATTGACTGCACGCCACATTAAGCCTTGCATGATTCCGTTAACCCACATCGCTGCGATATATAGAACTGTACCAGCCGTTGCTAGCCAGAAGTGAAGGTTGATCAATGAAATACTGAACATTTCTTTCACACCGAATAGGCGAGGGATTAGATGGTATGTTGCACCGATCGAGATCATAGCTACCCAGCCTAATGCTCCAGAGTGAACGTGGCCAATAGTCCAGTCTGTGTTATGTGATAGCGCATTCACGGTTTTAATCGCCATCATCGGACCTTCAAATGTCGACATTCCGTAGAAAGAAAGTGATACAACAAGGAAGCGTAGAATAGGGTCAGTTCGTAGTTTGTCCCAAGCACCAGATAGCGTCATCATACCATTGATCATGCCACCCCAAGATGGAGCAAGAAGAACAAGAGACATAACCATGCCGGCTGTTTGTGCCCAATCTGGAAGTGCGCTGTAGTGAAGGTGATGGGATCCAGCCCAAACATAAAGCGAGATTAAGGCCCAAAAATGGACAATAGATAAGCGGTAAGAATAAACAGGTCGTCCAGCTTGTTTTGGAACGAAGTAATACATTATTCCTAGAAAGCCTGCAGTCAAGAAGAAACCTACTGCATTGTGGCCGTACCACCATTGCATCATTGCATCGACTGTGCCTGAGTATATAGAGTACGACTTCATAAAGGTAACTGGAATAGCCAAATTGTTACCGATATGGAGTACTGCAACCGTCAGGATGAAGCCACCGTAGAACCAGTTCGCAACATAAATATGTTTGGTTTTGCGCTTAGTGATAGTGCCAAAGAATAAAATCGCGTAAGAAACCCATACTAGTGCAATTAAGATATCAATTGGCCATTCAAGCTCAGCATATTCTTTTGTACTAGTGAAGCCCATTGGAAGAGTTATTGCTGCTGCAACAATAACTGCTTGCCAGCCCCAGAATACGAATGATGCGAGAGAGTCTGAGATCAAACGTGCTTGACAGGTTCTCTGTACAACGTATAACGATGTTGCAAACAATGCGGAACCGCCAAAGGCGAAGATGACCGCGTTAGTGTGCAGTGGTCGAATACGGCCAAAACTCAAGTATTGGTTGTCGAAGTTTAACTCCGGCCAAACTAATTGAGCGGCGATAAATACGCCTGCAGCCATGCCGACAATTCCCCATACCACCGTCATCACGGCGAATTGTCGTACAACTTTATAGTTGTAAGTGATTGGGTTGATCTCGTTGCTCATTATTGAAGATCCATTCAGTTGCGTTTTCGAGGCTTGCTTTAATTCGAATCAAAGCGTTCAGAAGCTGGTCGGAAATCAGCACTTAGTTTATTTGCCATTGTGATCTAGGGCAAAAACCTAGATGGCGCGAAGAATAAATGTAGCACTATGCAAAATCAACCAAATCTGCCGCTAAATTGATTTCGCTCAAGAGTTTAGTTCAACTTTAGAAAGATGAACAAAAAGCGAACAGTTGTAGGGCTAAAGCTGAAACCTCAGCCCTGATGCGGGGTTTAATGACGGGAGTCAAGAAGAGTGACGTGTTCTTCTCTTTCAAGCATCAGCGAAAGCTTAGACATAGCTTCTTTTCGCTCGGAAGATTCGAACCATTTATCCCAGTCTAATTTACTACGCCACTTGCAAAGAATGACGTGGTGACGAGGATTTTCGATATCACTTAAGGACTCTCCCGAGATAAAACCGGGGGCTTTTACTGAGGCTGCAAGCACCTCAAGTGCTGCATCTTCATAATTCTTTTCAAGTGTTTCAGCAATGTAGCGATTAATTATTACGCGAATCATACTTTATTCCGTTGTATCAATGTTTAAAATGCACTGTATAAATCATAGCTTAGAAAAACGAATATGGAATGTGATATAGAGTTAGATGCTACTGGATTATTGTGTCCGGAACCGGTCATGCTGCTGCATGAAAAAATGCCCGATATGGAAAGCGGTGCAGTATTAAAAGTGCGCGCGACAGATCCATCGACTACGCGAGACATTCCTCAATTTTGCAGATTTTTAGGGCACACCCTGCTTGAGCAGCACGAGGAAGACAAAGCTTTTATCTATTTTATTCAAAAAGCATAACGTTAATTGATTGTTGGGTGATCACTTCACTTTCATGTTGATAAGGCCCGCAGCGACAACAAATCCTGAACCTACGAATATTGCAAGTGTGATGGCCTCTCCCCAAAATGCCCACCCAATGTAAGCGGTGAAGATCAGCGACGTGTAGGTGTATTGTCCTATTTTTCCGGCTTCTGCCCGTTTGTAGGCATAGGTCACGAGTAATTGACCTAATGTGGCAACTCCGGCAAGCGTCAATAACAAGGTAAACTGATTAAAAGACGGTTCTGACCAGTTCTGAAGCGCAACCGGCAACGACGCTAAACTCGCAAACAAACCGAAGTAAAACACGGTTCGCAAGGCGGGCTCTCCGCCGCCCATCTTACGGATAGTGACTTTTGCCAACGCCGCGAGACACGCACCTAACAAACCAATTCCTACCAGAGATAGCGCATCGAATGTGGCTGACATATTCTGTTGAAGCTTAGGCTCACTAATAATGCACACACCTATGAAACCAAGAATGATGGCAAACCAAGTTGCTGCAGAACTTATTTCTTTTAGCCACAATGCTGCGATCAATGGGATAAAAAACGGTGTGCACAGTTTTAAAAGAATCGCCTCGGTAAAGTGCATGCGGCCCAAAATATAAAAGAAGCAGCTCATTGCACTGACACCTATCAAACCACGCACTAAGTGCAGATGCATTTGCTGGCTTTTAAAACCTGTAAAGCCAAACTGATGAATGATCAATGGGATGATGATAATGAGCGCGAGGGAGTTGCGGAAAAACACAATGGTTTCTGTACTCAGGTCGGCGCTCATATATTTTATAAGCGCCCCCATGATGGCAAAACAGATTTCACCGCCAATAATTGCGGCGATGGGTAGTGCTAATGACGAATTCATTCTGAATTTCCAAGAGCTCGATTTAATCGCTCTTGGAAACGCTTCTTCCCAATTTCACCAACAACTCTAAGTTGCTTCATTTCGTTTTGATTTGTATCGAAAAACAGATAAGAAGGCGGGCCAAATATTTCGTATTTTTCCATCAATGCAATGTTGCCTGCATCATTTTTAGTCATGTCTGCTTTGATGAGGTAATACTGACCAAGCTTGTCGGCAATATCTTGTTGCGGAAAGACGTCTCTTTCCATAATGATGCAGCTAATACACCAGTCGGCATATATGTCTACAAAAGCAGGCTTGCCAGCAAGTTTTGCATTTTCTAGCTCGTTTTGAAGATCTTTTAAAGAGTAGACCTTGATAAACGGGAGCTTACTTTCACTCAGAACTGCACTGGTAAGCGGTCGCATAGGATCATTCGATCCTTTAATTGCTCCAAATAGCCAGAGCGCACCGATCAGCAACAGTAGCGAACCCAAAGTGTATTTGATGGCGCGGGTATGAATTTTGTGTGTTCTTTGAGTAAATACGTATATCGCGGCACCGACAGAAAGAACGCCCCAGAGTGCTAAACCTATGTTTCCTGGAACGAGACGGTTGATTAGCCAAACTGCAACGCCAAGCAATAGCATGCCAAAGATAAACTTGCTGTAGTTCATCCAAGCGCCTGCTTTCGGAATAAAACGCGCACCACCTACTGCCACAATAATCAACGGAACGCCCATGCCAAGCCCTAAACTAAATAGCGACACAAAACCAAGTCCAGCATCATTGCTTGTACTGATATAAATGAGAGCGCCGGCAAGGGGAGCAGACACGCATGGCGATACCAGTAGGGCAGATAGGGCGCCGATGAAGAAAACACTCGCTATTTTTCCGCCGCTCAGTTTAGCGCTCTGGTTCTGTAGTCGATCACGAAGAAAAGCTGGGAGTTGCAGTTCATATAGTCCAAACATCGCCGCAGCGAGTGCTATGAATACAATCGCAAAAAAGATAAGAACAATCGGGCTTTGCATTGTTGCTTGAAGGTTCGCGCTTGCACCTAATAAGCCGACTGTTAGGCCGAAAGCTGCGTAGGTGAGTGCCATGCCAGCGACATACGACAATGCGAGACTAAAATTGCGCCCCCAATTTTTTTGCGAGCTTTGATTATTGCCAGCCACAATCGTTGTGATAATCGGAATCATCGGCAGTACGCAGGGCGTAAAGGTTAATCCGAGGCCAAGCAAAAAGAATATAGCTGCTGTTGCTAAGGCAGAGTTCTCCTGCATGAATGAGAATATCGAAGAAGCATCGTCTGTACTTAAACTTAGTGATTTTGCCTTGATTTGTGCTTCGATGTCTTCGAGCACTGGGGCCGGTGCATTTTCTACGGGAAAGTAGAGTACTGTCTTTGCTTGCGGTGGATAGCATAGGCCAGCGACAGCGCAGCCTTGGTAAGTGATTTTGATTTCCGTTTCTTTAGCATCGCTAATGAGCGTGACTGGTAATTCCATTTGAAGTTCGTTGTACACAACACGTGTCATCCCGAAATAGGGGTCGTTCTCTTCAATCCCTGAGTCTGAAAAATTAGGTGTGCCGAGTGTCGCGTTGGAATCTAGTAGGCTGACCTCGATTTTGCTTTGGTATAAATAATAGCCTTCGGTAATTTTCCAAGATGTTCTGAGCCCTTTAGATGTCACTTGAACATCAAAAATAAATGCCTCGTCAACGGGTAAAAATTGCGAATTGCTTGCGCCAAAGCCGTCTGAATCTAAATCAAAATTGAAGGAAGCATTAGCAGCACTAGAAAATACTGAAAAAGAGAGGAGTAACAGAGTCCATAAACGAGCTTTAATGTGTGAGTCGAGTATGCGACGTGCTGTTTTTATCATAACCACTTGATGTTCCCAGAAAATATTCAACGCCAATACGAACACAAATAATGCAAAAGGTTCCAATTGAAACTTAAGAGGCGCAATAGAATCGGCTATGATACCGCGCTTTATTAGAACTGGCTCTAATTATTAGTAAACCACGACATATGATTGACTGCGTTAGTGCACAAAATTTCAGTGAAATCTTCAATCGGCAATTCGAAGAAACTGAAAATACAGTAGTTGTGATAGGGGCTTCTGAGCCTTATTACGTTCCCGCACAAATGACTGCGAGTTTCTCGGGCGGTGAAGGTATTGCAGTGAGTGCTAAATCTCGCATTTTTTCTCGAAGTGACTATCCTGCCAGCGTAATGCATGAGGTCGCGCATTGGTGTATCGCCGGCAAAGAACGGCGTACTCAATTAGATTATGGCTATTGGTATGAGCCCGATGGTCGCGATGAAGCGCAGCAATCTGTCTTTGAGCGGGTTGAGGTAAAACCTCAAGCCTTGGAGCGAATTTTATGTTGTGCAGCAGGATTTCGTTTTCGTCTTTCGGCAGACAATGCGAACGACCCTTTATGTCGGCCAAGCAGTGCTTTCGTAGCAGATGTGCAAGAACAAACGATAAAGTATCTCGTGGAGGGCTTACCTGATAGGGCGGCTAAATTCGCAGAAGCACTAAATGCCGTGTTTAAACCTCAGACCTGCTATTTAAATTTAAGCAGTTATGTAGAAAGCGATCTGTTATAGTGTTCGGCCATTGAACGGCACACACCCGTGATCAGTGTTATTGAATTATTTTATGTAGGCGTTTTAAAGCATGTTTGGTGGCCTTTTTAAGTCAAAAACCTCCCCTGAAAATAAACAAGAGTCGCAGCAGAAACCGCGCTCTAGTTCATCTAAAGCAAAGGCCTCGCAAAAGACAGGTAAGCCTAAGAGTAATCAACGCTCCTCTAATCAACGTGCTAAGACTAAAACGCCTGAGCCAGCGTGGAACCCTTCCCAATATAAAGTCGACCCTGCTGAGGGCAAGACGAGGTTCCATGATTTAAATCTTGAGAATGAATTGCTGCACGCAATTGCTGATTTGAAGTATCAGTATTGTAGTGAGATTCAAGCTGCATCTTTACCGTACACACTTCAAGGCCATGACTTTATTGGTAAAGCACAAACTGGTACCGGTAAGACAGCGGCGTTTTTAATCACCATTATTAACGATTTGATGCTGCGCCGTATTCCTTCTGAAGAACGATATGCGAGTGAACCACGTGCACTTATTCTTGCTCCAACGCGCGAGCTAGCCCTTCAAATTGAAAAAGATGCAAAGGCGCTGACGAAATATGCCGGTTTAAATATTTACTCTGTTTTAGGTGGCATTGATTACCAAAAGCAACGCGATTTTGTCAGAAACAACGTGATTGATATTTTGGTGGCGACGCCAGGTCGTCTTATTGATTTCCTTAACAGCGGTGATCTGTATCTCGATCAAGTCGACACATTAGTGATTGATGAAGCGGATCGAATGCTCGATATGGGCTTTATTCCAGATGTGAAGCGCATTCTTGGTCGTTGTCCGAAGGTTGATCGTCGACAAACCTTGTTGTTTAGTGCGACGTTTAATCAAGATGTCTTGAATTTATGTCAGCGTTGGACGCGCAATCCAATACATATAGAAATTGAAGCAGAGCAGCTAACGACTGAAAAGGTTGATCAGAAGATATTTATGGTTTCTTCTGATGAGAAGCTAGAAATTATTTGTCGATACATCGATCAAAATGATGTGCGTCGCGCCATTATTTTTGGTAACCGTCGCGATGAAACAAGACGTTTAGAGGCTGCTCTAAAAGCGAAGGGTATCAAAGCCGCTTTGCTGTCTGGAGAGGTTCCTCAGCATAAGCGTATTAAAACACTCGAGCAGTTTAAAAACGGAAGTATTGAGATTTTAGTTGCTACGGATGTAGCAGGACGCGGTATTCATGTTGACGGCGTGAGTCATGTATTTAACTATAATCTTCCGGATGATCCTGAAGATTATGTGCATCGTATCGGCCGAACTGGACGCGCGAACGAAACAGGAGTTTCTATCTCTTTTGCCTGCGAAGATGATGCATTTTTGTTGCCTGAGTTAGAACAATATATTGGCATGAAGTTAAACTGCGAATATCCTGCACATCTACTCGATAAAAATAATAGTTAATACATTGCTGGTTGATCTTGGCCAGTACTGAGGTGCTTTTGAAGATCGTCGCTGATGAAAATATTCCTCTTCTAGGTCGCTTTTTTAGCGACCTGGGTCAACTACAGGCGATGCCTGGACGAGAAATTACAAACGCAGATTTAAAGGACGCCGATATTCTTTTAGTGCGGTCCGTGACTGCGGTGAATGAAGAACTCTTGGCCAGCAGCAAGGTTCGATTCGTCGGCTCGTGCACGGCGGGCATTGACCATGTCGATACCGATTTCTTATCAAACAATAATATTCGATTTGCGAGTGCGCCCGGCGCAAATGCTAACTCCGTTGTCGAATACATATTGAGTTGTATTTCAATTCTTGCTGATACGCATGACGTTGATTATGAGCATACATCGGTAGGTATTGTTGGTTATGGAAATGTCGGTAGTTTACTTGATAAAAAACTACGTAAACTGGGCGTTAAGACCTGCGTTTATGACCCGTTTGTTAGTTCTGATACGCGAAGCTTCAATACTTTAGAAGAAGTGCTCGAATGTGATGTGGTGAGTCTTCATGTGCCTTTGACAGATCATGCCGAATATCCGACGCGTTACATGATCGATGAGGCGCAGTTAGACGTTTTGAACGGCTCGCAAGTGTTGATCAATACTGCTCGAGGTGGAGTGATTCGTGAATCGGCATTGAAGAAGCGCCTAAGCCAAGATAACCCGCCCACGGTGATCTTAGACGTTTGGGAAAACGAGCCAAATATTGATGTTGAATTAGCAAAGATGGTGTATTTAGGGACACCTCATATCGCAGGTTATAGTTTCGACGGAAAAGTCTCCGGAACAGAGCGTATCTATCAATCAGTTTGTCATTTATTAGGGCTACCCACTAGGCATTCCCTTGGTCAGTTCTTGGAAGAACCGCCTTTATCGAGAATGTCATTTACTTCAAATGCTGATACTAATTGGTGTCTACACACGGCGATTCGAGCTTGTTTCGATGTCCGTCATGATTCGGGGCAGTTGATGCGTGTGTTGCAAGGAACTGAGCCTGAACGTACCAAGGGCTTTGATGCTCTAAGAAAAAATTACCGTTGTCGTCGCGAGTTTTCTGGTGTGAAAATTCAATTAAAACAGGGTGATTCTGAGTTGTTTTCGAAGTTCAAAAGTCTAGGGTTCAATATCAAATAAATTTTTCTTTGGCGCCAAATTCACAGAGAGGTGATGCTGCCGTGCAGACAGTTGTTCAACAAAGATATCCTGAAAAATTGAGTTTCAGTGATTTACGTGTTCCTACTGGTATGCCGCTTACTTTAGATTTGGCAGCCCCAGCTCGTCGTGAGCAGGTACGTTTAATTGGTGTTGAAAAAGATACGGCTTTAATCGTGTCTTTACCTGAAAAGGCATTGAAAGATCTTTTAAATGAAGGTTCTCTGTTAAAAGCACGATTCTTGTTGAAAACTGGCTTTGTTAATTTTGGGGTACGCGTGTTGGCATTGGTTTCTGAGCCATTTCCGCATATGTTTTTGTCATATCCCAGTATGATTGAAATGCGAAAAGTGCGCAGTGCAGAGCGTGTCAC
>NZ_LWFH01001022.1:0-1599 GCF_001635725.1 Oleiphilus sp. HI0066 | reverse complement strand
AAAAGTAGTGAAGGTTGGCGATATCGAAATCGCGAACGACAAACCTTTCGTGTTATTTGGTGGGATGAATGTGCTGGAATCAAGAGATCTGGCACTTCAAATTGCTGAGAAGTACGTAGAAGTCACCCAAAAACTAAATATTCCTTACGTTTTTAAAGCGTCGTTTGATAAAGCAAATCGTTCTTCGATTACTTCGTTCCGTGGTCCAGGTATGGAAGAAGGGCTCCGTATTTTTGAAGAAGTAAAAAACACGTTTAACGTTGCTGTGATTACAGATGTGCATGAGCCCTATCAAGCAGCACCGGTTGCTGAGGTTTGTGACATTATTCAATTGCCTGCATTCCTGTCGCGCCAAACAGACCTTGTGACCGCGATGGCTCAGACTAATGCAGTTATTAATATTAAGAAAGCACAATTTCTCGCGTCTCAAGAGATGAAGCACATATTGAATAAATGTGTTGAAGCGGGAAATGACCAGCTGATTTTATGTGAACGCGGATCGAGCTTTGGCTACAACAATCTTGTTGTGGACATGTTGGGTTTTGGCGTGATGAAGGGCTTCGAATATCCAGTTTTCTTTGACGTGACGCATTCACTTCAACAACCGGGCGGACGTGCTGATTCTGCAGGTGGTCGTCGCGAGCAAGTGACCGATTTAGCGCTCGCAGGTATGTCGCAAGGGTTGGCCGGATTATTTTTAGAGGCGCATCCCGACCCTAACCAAGCTAAGTGTGATGGCCCTTGTGCATTGCGACTTGAGCAATTAGAACCATTTTTAGAGCGCGTCAAAGCTATTGACGAACTCGTGAAGAATTTTGAACCTTTGGATACTGTTTAACAGTCCATAAAAGTAATACTTGGAGATAAGTACAAATGTTTCAGATCGCTGATATTAAAGGCCGTGAGGTTATGGACTCACGCGGCAACCCAACAGTGGAAGCCGACGTTATTCTTGAGTCTGGTGTTGTTGGTACGGCTTGTGCGCCTTCTGGTGCCTCGACTGGATCACGTGAAGCTTTAGAGCTTCGTGATGGTGATAAGTCGCGTTACCTTGGTAAAGGTGTATTGAAAGCGGTTGCTGGTATTAACGAAGACATTCGTGCCGCGTTAGTCGGTAAAGATGTGACGGCTCAGCGTGAACTTGATCAGATCATGATTGATCTTGATGGTACAGAGAACAAAGCAAAGCTTGGCGCAAATGCGATTTTGGCAGTCTCTCTTGCGGCTGCAAAAGCAGCAGCGCAAGCGAAGGGTGTTGAATTGTATGAACACATCGCTGATGTGAACGGTACGTCTGGTCAATACTCGATGCCTGTTCCAATGATGAATATCCTGAACGGTGGTGAGCACGCAGATAACAATGTTGATATCCAAGAATTTATGGTGCAACCAGTATCTGCGCCTACGTTCGCTGAAGCGCTTCGTGCGGGTGCTGAAATTTTCCACGCATTGAAGAAAGTGTTGCAATCTCAAGGCTTGAACACAGCTGTTGGTGATGAAGGTGGTTTTGCGCCTAACTTAGCGTCTAATGCTGATGCATTGGCAGTCATTAAAACGGCTGTTGCCGATGCCGGCTACGCTCTAGGTGATGACATTACA
>NZ_LWFH01001021.1:0-2114 GCF_001635725.1 Oleiphilus sp. HI0066 | reverse complement strand
GCGTTTATGCCAACCGCTTCTTTACTAATTCGTAAATCCTCCATTTGCCCTTTTCCAAGCTGGTTTGTCGACAAGGCGCCTGCAGGAGATACCTTTATCCAAGTATTAGGCTCTATTCGAGGTGGCGCACTTTTTTTGCCAGATGTTATGAGCGCCTACACGAGGTTTAGTGTTGGCTCGGCGACAGCTAGCAATTTGCAACATTTTTCGTTCGAAAAAATAAAAACGCAAGCGAAAAATTATCGCTATTGCTATTTAAAACTGGCCGAGAGGCTTGACCATAATTCGGGTATAATTTGCCGTGCAGCTATGTCTAAATTACTATTTGATTTGTCGGTTAAAGCCCTAGATGCTGGATATGTTGGATTGTTTAAAGAGCTTTTTGACAGTTCGTGGACTAATCTGACAAAAAAAACAATGTTCTGCCGCTTAGTTTGGATTGCTCGCTATTGTTATTGCGCTCGATCGGTCATAAAGAAAAAGCTGGCTGAGAAAAGAAAATTAGTACTTGGTTGAGGGAAAGTGTGTTTGGGTCCGATGATATTTTGGAACCTAACAAGGCTTTTTCAAGATAGGTGTTAGACCCTATTAATAAAAATCGTCAACTAGTCTCTGGTCAGTCTGGTTTTATGGATTGGCAAAATAAGTTTTAGGCCATCAGCCTTATTCTATTTATGATATTCACCCTATATGCCACGTGTTTTCAGTAGCAAACTAAACTATCGACCAATTACTGTTTTGTTATTTGTTTTAACGTTCCTCTTTGTCTTTAGTGTGTCTTTCACTTTTTTGCCAACATACTCTGGTCGTTTGGTCCTGGCGTTCCTCCTTATCTTCTATTCAGGTATATGGTCGTTAAAGCAACGAGGTAGTTCGCCTACAAACTATGTTTACCTCGTACTTGGATTTTCTTTTTTCACGCTTTGGTGTGTGGCCATAACTAATGTTAGCAATGCCAACAATTTTTCAATAATGATTGCCTCGGCATTATTTCTTATTGAGGGGGTTGTAGGGACTCTGTTACTCGTTGGTTACTTGAACTACCATCAAGTTCAAGGCAGTCGATTGCTTTGTCTTCTTGTTGATGTGATCGCTTTACAGGCATTGTTTGTTGTAATTTACTTTGTTTCACCTAGTTTTAAGGAATTAGCTGCTTTCCTCGTACCAGCAGAGGAAAGTAATGTGAAAGGCTTATCTGCCCTAATACGTTCGAGGGGGCTAACTCACTCCGCAAGCGCTACGTTGTCTCTAGTGCAGGCTTCCGGAGGGTTTATTCTTCTCTATCTTATTGCGTTAAAGCAAATAAAAAGGCCGCTGTGGATTGTCTCCTTGGCGCTTTTGCTTATTGTTATATCTGTAATATTAACTGGCCGAACAGGAATAATATTGCTGGCACTGGGTTTTATCGGTGGCCCACTAGTAGCTGTCTTATCTGGAAGGTTGACTAAAAATATGCTTAGAATTTTGGTTGCGGCACCAATACTATTGTTCTCTGGTCTTCTTGCGCTAAATTTCTTGTATACGAATCTTCTTGGAGGGTTCCAGACTTCTTGGGGGCAGGACGGTTTTGATTATATGCTGACTTGGGCGACTCGAGAATTTACTGGGGGGGGGGGAGGTAGTCGGTTCGCTATTTTGGAAGCTTTGCAGAGAATGTGGATTTTTCCTGTGTCAGATATGGGGTTGTTTTTTGGCGACCCCTCGTCGTGGGGTAATATTCCGTCAGATGTTGGCATTGTGCGGCTTCTGAACGCGACAGGCATGATCGGAACCCTCTTTTTTTATGTTCCGTTTTTGTTGTTATTCTTATTTCTAGTTCGCGGAGCAGGTTCTTATACAGATAAGGTTTTTTTGGGGTTGTTGGTGTTTTTTTTGATTCTTGCTGAGTTTAAGGAGCCTTTTTTACTTAAGTTGTATGTTATAAAAATCGTGATAATTATTTTTTGTGCGACTCAACAAGAAAAAATTTTGAAAAGGAATTAATTGATCGGATTGCGTTATCGGAGTCTGGTTGTTCCGTCCATCAGCGAAAAAAATACTTGAAGGCCTCGGTCAGTTTGTGAAAAAAATCGTATTTATTCTTCCAAATTTAAATAGTGGTGGGGCAGAAAGGG
>NZ_LWFH01001020.1:0-2075 GCF_001635725.1 Oleiphilus sp. HI0066 | reverse complement strand
TTCGGAGCAGATAACACAGGATTACCAGCCATGGTAAACAAGGCTTTGTATTGACCTTCTCCCTCCGTCAAAATCTCCTCAGCCAATACAGTGCTCGGCAACTCCCCTCCAAATTCAGGAAGTCCAGATACTCGACTATGATATTTCGCGTAATGACCACGGCCAGGTTCGCCAGGTTTCACATACCCAACTGCCGATGAGGGAAACATTGCGCCACCTTGCTTATCGAGATTTCCGCTATAGAGATTGATTAGATGAATCGCCCACTGGCATATTGTCCCATAGCGCTGAGTAGACACACCCATTCGCCCATAGATAACAGCCTTATCAGCATTCAAAAACGCATCAAACACATGCTTAAGCTCGTCAGCACTAATACCTGATTGTTGAGCCGCTTTTTCTATTGAGAACGACGCAAGCATATCGTAAAGCTGCTCTGTACCAAGCACTTCGACGCCTAAATCTGTCGGCGTATCTTTGTTCTCAAGAACATATCTCAGCATCGCCAATAAAACGTATACGTCACTGCTCGGACGAACAAAATAATGCTCGTCTGCAACGTCGGCGGTCTCACTGCGTCTCGGGTCGAATACGACGACCTTACCCTGTCGCTCTTGAATCGACTTCAAACGTTTTTTTATGTCAGGAACGGTCATCATACTGCCGTTTGACGCAACAGGATTTGCACCAAACATAAGGAAATAATCTGTATGATCAACATCAGGTACTGGCACTAAGAACTGATGTCCAAATAAATACAAAGCAACGAAGTGATGCGGCAATTGGTCTAATGAAGTGGCCGAAAAATTACTCTTAGTTTGTAATGCCTTTCTGAGTAATTTGCCATGCGTTAAATTACCGTAGTTATGGACGTTTGGGTTACCTGCATACACGGCAAGACTGTCGTTACCATGTTCACCTTGAAGCGCCGCGACTCGCTCAGCGATCTCTGAAAACGCCTGTTCCCAAGGAATTTCTACCCACTCGCCATCCACTCTCTTGATCGGTTTTTTAATACGATCTGGATCTTCATGTAAATCTTGCAACGCAATCGCTTTCGGACATATGTGACCTCGACTCAAGGGGTCATCTTTATCTCCTTTAATGCTGAGGATCTGATCACCTTGTGTAACAATATCTAAGCCACAGATGGCCTCGCACAAATGACAAGCTCTTTTATGGGTAATCTGGGGTAAGTCAGTCATAGTTACCTTATTATTTTTGTATTTACAGAGCGCTTTTGCTCTATAGTTATTCTTCCATTAGCAATCGTGATTAGAGCCGCATTGATCTTGCTCAACGATCATTGCTTTTGCTAGATCTTTGTACTTTTCTTCCACCGACACAAACTTGGCCAAACTTTCGTCGTATGCTCTAACATCGCCACTGCCAATATCGTAATACCAAGCATGCAAAGTTATTTTTCCGGTTGCGAGTTTTGCTGCAACCTGCGGATGCGTCACCAAGTGCTGAGTTTGAAGAAGTACGTTCTGCTCAATCAAGTGGTTTAACTGCTCTTGATCGGAATCGTTAGGGTATTTTTCTTTTACTACTTGTAGTGCCGCATTTGAGAAAGACAGCCACTGTGAGACATGAGGCAACTCGCTGACAGCCTGAGGATTCATAACACCCTGCATTGCGCCACAACATGAATGACCACAGATCACTATGTGCTTGACCTGCAAGGCCGCAACAGCATATTCAATCGAGGCTGTCACGCCACCTGTTTGACTACTATGCGGAGGGACAATATTTCCTGCGTTTCGAATAATAAACAGCTCACCAGGCTCGGTTTGGACTAATAGATTAGGATCTATGCGCGAATCCGAGCAGGTAATAAACAAAGCCTCAGGTGCCTGACCTTGAGACAGTTTTTCAAATAATTCCTTCTTTTTGCTGTGGACGTCTTTCTTAAACTTCAAAATTCCAGAAACGATCTTAGACACCCCTTGCCCCCAAACTTTATTCTTTTTTAATATCATAAAACTGTTTGTCTACTAATTAATTAGTCTAAACTAGAAGCGTTCTTCGTTGTATTGCTTTTTAGCGCAAGCTTTGGGCATTGAAGAAGTATC
>NZ_LWFH01001019.1:0-1603 GCF_001635725.1 Oleiphilus sp. HI0066 | reverse complement strand
TACGATAAGGGTTTTGTCATCGGGCCCGAAAAACGAATTTCATCAACCGGCGATTCATCTTGCAGCAAAACACGAAATAGTACGAAGGACGCAGATATATCGCGCTCTATCATGGGCATCTGAAGATCACCAAGATCTCTTGCCTGTGAAATTCTCAAGCCGGAATATTGATTATCTTCAACCAATACAATGCGATTGTAGGTATAGGTGAAGTCAATAAACTGGATTCCAAGATCAATTGCTTTGCCGAACGTAGAGCTGCTGATCAGCGCAAGTCCCCATACACCATAGCTCGGTAGATTTAAGTTGAATCCTGCCTCAAGCAGAGCATTTGAATCTTCAGCTGCAGATAATAAGTTACGATAAAACTGCAACTCTTCTTTTGATGAAACAGTCTCTTTTGGATTCGCCAAACGCGATTCTTCAATACCAGTATTATCTAGCAGTGTTGATCGACCATGGCCCTTCGACTCCATCCATTTCAGCATTTCCACCAAGCCGATGATCGAATGACGGACATCCATAGTGAACACCTATCAATATTATTATTTGGCTAAGAGCATAAGACCTATGTCCGAAATTAACAAACAAGTTTTCCAGATCGAACATGTCTAAGAGGCCTAACTATTTATTAAGCTATCTAATCAAAGAACCGAGAAAAAACGAATACAACCCTATAAGACGACTTCGTCACGAATGAGGTAGCCACATGAATAACAATAATTTCGATTACATCATCATCGGTGCAGGATCCGCAGGGAGTGTGTTAGCACATCGATTATCTCAAGACCCAAATAATTCGATACTCGTTTTAGAAGCCGGTCCCGAAGACAAAACACCAATGATCAAGATTCCAGGTGCCTTTGCCTACTTCATGTATAGCCGCAAATATAACTGGCTATACGACTCTGAGCCAGTTCCGGACATTCGACATGGTAAACCTGTTTTTTGTCCCCGCGGCAAAACACTGGGCGGCAGCAGCGCAGTGAATGCGATGGTATATATTCGAGGACATCGCTCTGATTATGATCACTGGGAAAGCCAAGGAAATCCGGGCTGGGGCTTTGACAATATGCTGCCCTACTTCAAGAAATCAGAAACCAATGAGCGCGGCGGCGATGCCTTCCATGGCGACAAAGGCCCTTTATATGTATCGAATACTCACAGTGCCTACCCGCTAAATGACTGCTTTATAAAAGGTGCTGAACAAGCGGGCTATCCGGTTACCGATGACTTCAATGGACCACAATTTGAAGGTGCAGGCTATTACCAATTTACGATCAAGGATGGTGAACGTTGTGGCGTCTCACGTGCCTACTTAAAACCGGCACTTCATCGAAATAACCTGTCTGTGGAATGTGAAGCCTTTGTCGATAAGATCCTCTTCGAAGGTAAAACTGCTGTAGGCGTCGCATATACGAAAAATGGTGTGAGTCATGAGGTGAAAGCCAATAAAGAAGTCTTGTTATGTGGCGGTGCGTTCAATTCACCACAGACTCTTATGCTCTCTGGAGTTGGCGATAAAGAAGAGTTAGCGCAGCATGGCATCCCAGTTGTACATGACCTTACTGGTGTCGGTAAAAACTTGCAAGAACATGTCGAT
>NZ_LWFH01001018.1:0-3277 GCF_001635725.1 Oleiphilus sp. HI0066 | reverse complement strand
GAGATGTGTTTGTGGAAAGTTAATGTCGGCTGCAGGGAGCAAGAGGTCTGTCAGCTAAACTGGGATTGGGAATTTGAAATACCAGAGTTGCAAACCTCGGTGTTTATTCTTCCAGGCGACATAACGAAGAATGCGAGCGAGAGGATTGCCATTTTAAACTCGGAGGCAATATCACTACGCACTACTCAGTGCCTGAAATTCAGGAGCTCATGGATGCAGTGGAGAAGATGGCTTTTGAACCAATACATTCGACACCGTCGCTGACGGTAATTCGGATTCGAGGATCCCGCAAAACTCCCGCACGGGAAATAAAAAAGGCCTAGTTCAGTGAACTAGGCCTTTGGAATAATTGGTGGCTACACCGGGATTCGAACCTGGGACCCCATTATTATGAGAGGTTGCGTTGTTTGTAAGTGATTGATTTACAAAGAACTGGGGTAAGGCCATATCTCCCTTATCCTGCATTAGACTGCATAAGGCTTTATAAAAGTCACCGAATTTTCCCATATGGCTGATAGGCGCTCTTTAGTTGTGTGCCGCAGTCGTTTTATTTTTTGTGATGTCAAAGTTTTGTAGTGATCTGTGTTGATTGCTCTGTCATAAATATTTGATGAGATGTGCTCGATTTATATGATGTGTTATCAATTTCAGGGAGTTTTTATCTCGGGTTTATCTTGGTGGAAGTGTGACTAGCTTCAAGAAATGGAATTTGATGAGCTAATTTATCTTCTGTAAGTATCTAGCGCATGTAATTATAAAAACTCAGTTTTATATGGATGTTTTGGAATTGCACAGGTATGTGTAAATGCTTCTTTCTAATTCCTGTTTGATTAATTCTATTAGCGCGATTTTATGTTGGTCTCTGCGCGCACCCATACTTGCACCTGACATTACATGTAATATTTTTGACAATATTACATGTAATGTTTATAGTGGCTTACATGAAAGTTAAATCTTCAGCACATTATCAGCGCGAGTATCGCAAGCGTCTGCGTCAGCAAGGCTTTGTTAAAAAGGAGGTGTGGATTCTTCCTGAGCATACGAAGTTATTGTCAGCTTATGAGAAAAAGTTGCGGGTGCGTGAATTGGATCTGTCGGTGCGTAATGAGCGTCAGTTAGGAATAGATCGAATAACAAATGGATTAGGAGTGTGTATGGGATTAGATAATGGTTTAAAGGCTTGGACTACTGTTAGTTTGCAAGAAGGTTTGCTCCGAGAACACTTGTTCGAAAGTGGTCGAGCCAAGCTCCAATTGATTGATGGGGTAGAGCCAGCGTTGCTTATTGAGATGAATGAATATGGTGATCTACCGATTTTTCTCACGGTTTCTGGTGAGCAAATAATTGTAGAGGCTGTTTTGTGGTCTGTAGATGAGGTTGTTGATGTTGCGGCATTTAATGATGCCATCTTGAGAACGCACAAGTATTTTCCATTGTCGACAATAAGCTTGGACAAAATTGGCGACGAGGGCGATTACTACCACATGTTTGGTGCGCTCAGTTCAACTTCATTGCTGTCAAACGTTGTGTTTGAAATCGAAGTTTTAGCTAGTAACGTGATTCAAGCGACAGAGGCATATAGCGAGTTTTTGGATGTAACTCTTGATAAGAGTGCGGCGGCTAGTTGATAGCTTGGTTAACTAATTAGGAGCAAAGTAATGAACATTTGGGCAAAGATGATGACAGCGCTTCGTGGTGGTGTTAATGAAGCGGGAGAGGCGATTGTTGATAGTCAGGCGTTACGTATTCTGGATCAAGAGGTAAGAGAGGCATCACAAGCTCTGCAAGATTCAAAGAACAGTTTGGCAGAAATTATGGCTAGACAAAAGGTTGCCGAAGAAAAGGTGGTTGGCCTGAAAGCGCAAATTGAAGAGCATGAAGGTTATGCTATCAGGGCGCTTGAAAAAGGTGATGAAGGATTGGCTCGTGAAGTTGCCGCGAAAATTGCTGATCTAGAAAGTCAGAGTATGCAAGAAAAAGAGTCGGCAGGCAGCTTTGCGGCAAGTGCTGATCAAATGCGAACAGCAATTACGCAAACCGAGCGTAACCTCAAGCGTTTGAAGCAACAGGTTGATACGGTTAAGGCTAATGAAAATGTTCAACGGGCACAAGCTGCCGTAGCTGAACGTCATAGCGGCTCACATTCAAAAATGAGAACGGCAATGGACTCATTAGATCGGATCAAAGAAAAACAGGCGCTTAAGTCTGCACAGATGGCAGCTGCTAGTGAACTTGCTGAAGACAGCTCCGCTACATCGCTTCAAGCAAAGCTTGAAGAAGCCGGTATCGCTGCGAGTGGGAGCAGCGCTGATGACATCTTGGAACGCTTGAAAAAGAAGTCTACGTAAAAGATAACCAAGCAATACTAGATTTTATTCAGAGATAGCGGAAGTAATACAAAGGAGGATTGGAAATGTTTGCGATATTTTTAATGGATGATATGGATCCGTTTTATCAAAATATATCGTCGTTCCCAACTGTATTCTTTACATTCCTTTTGCTTGTTGTCGTGCTGTATTGGGTCGTCGCAGTTTTGGGCTTAATTGAAATTGATGTGCTGGATTTCGATATTCCCGAAGCCAATGGAATTGATATCAATGCCGAACAGGGTTTGAATAGTGCGAACGTTTTAGCTGGCTTGATGTTGCGCTTTGGTCTTCATGGCGTTCCGGTCACAATTATTTTGTCGTTTATCGCATTATTTGGTTGGGTCATTTGCTACTACGTAGTGCACTTTTTGATGGGTATTTTACCAGAAGGTTTGTTTAGTCTTTTGGCTAGTATCCCAATATTGCTTGGGTCGCTATATATTTCCGTCATGATAACTGCAGCGCTTATCAAACCATTACGGCCTTTGTTCAAAAAAGCATCTCAAGAAACAGTCAAGCGCGTTTTGGGCCAAACGGCTGTAGTTAAAACATCTCGTGTGGATAACAGCTTTGGGGAGGCAACTCTTGAAGATGGTGGCGCCGGGTTGTTGCTGAAGGTGCGTACTGATGGCAGCGCAAGTTTTTCTAAAGGAGATCGGGTTGTGCTGCTCGAATATAACAAAGAAGAAAATACTTACCGCGTGATCTCTGAGGATGACTTCGCGGGAAGCTGATCAAATTTTAATTAAAGATACAATCTTGGAAATGGAGTAACCACTATGGCCGATCTGTCTGTGTTGATGCCTTTGGTATTTGGTGTAGGAATATTTTTTGTCTTTCTAATGGGCTTTGCTGCGCTGTTTAAAGCCTTTTACATAAAGGTAGAGCAAGGAACAGCTCTGATTGTT
>NZ_LWFH01001017.1:0-2756 GCF_001635725.1 Oleiphilus sp. HI0066 | reverse complement strand
CCGAGAAGCCCTTTGCCATGGCACCAGCAACTTCGAAGGCTTGAGCGGGATACCCCGTCCCACCGGTGGTTTCGGGAGATGCTGCAGCCACGTCAGACCAGAAAGCCAATTTACGACGTTCTTCGTAGGGGAAATCCAATAAAGTTGCCAACATGCGGCTTGTTAACTCTATTGATACGCAGTCCACCCAATCAAAAGGCTCATCTACCGGCAAGTTATCAAGCACATCACAGGTTCGCTGACGAATTAAGGACTCCATTTCCTTTAAATTCTGAGGAGCAACAACGCCTTGAACAGCTTGTCGTTGAACATCATGTTTAGGGGGATCCATCGCAATAAAGGTTTGAATTTCGATACCTTCAGGTTGCGGGCCTATCGATATAATAGGTTCGGCAGAAAAAAGCTCATGATGCTTATCAACATACATAATGTCTTCGAAACGTGTCACCGACCAAAAAGGTCCAAATGGACTGTTCGCTTGATAGTGCACCGGACTCTCATCTCGTAGACGTTGAAAATACTCCAACCACCGCCCCTGTCGAAACAAAAAAGGATTGCTGACATCAATTTCACCCAATGAAAGATCAGCAACAGGAGGAATTGGGGTTTCAGTAAATGTCGGAATAGCGCGCGCTAAACCCAAACGCTTTTTGAATTTTTGAAAGGCATGCGCTCCCTTAATTTGCAGATGCATAGGAACAAGCGCGGTACTCTTTTCAATCACAGGCTCTAACAGTTTCATTGGTCTTTTACCTTCGTTGCACTATGTGACATTACATCTGGAATTCAGGAAGTTTGACGACCATCCCGTTGTCATCAGCGCTAAGTCGAACCTGACATGCAAGTCGTGATTCTTCTCGTTTCTCTGGCGCCATATCTAGCATTTGAGCTTCTTCTAAATTGATTTCACCCAATTGATCACGCCATAGTGGGTCTATAAACACGTGGCACGTGCCGCACGCGCATTCCCCACCACAATCCGCATCAATACCCGGCACCATATTTTCGGTCGCCACTTCCATTACAGACTGCCCATTCTCATAACTTAGAGAATGCTCTGTCCCATCGTGTTCGATCAGGGTTATCGTGCTCATGCTTTACCTCTTATTATTTTCACGTGCGATTCTGATTAAGTTAGGCAAAGATTAGAGTGTCAAACACATACAAGGGAGGTCATTTATTGCCATTCGAGAGTCATTTATTGACATCACAGGGTCATTTAAAGACACTATAAGAAAGACGACCACTATTGGCATTATCCACCACCACAGTGACATGAGATCGCGATAACGATGAACGAAGCCGCAACCATCCCCTCGAACTATTCAAGACTGATAGCCCGTGCATTAGGACTCTTGGTTCAAGACCTCCCTAAATTACTGGCGCACACCAACTTAAGCGTCGATGAGTTTTTAGATGAAAGTACGCTTATCACGGCAGACCAACAAATCACTTTGCTTGAAAATGCATTTTCAATTTCTGGAGACGAAGCCTTCGGATTAGCGATTGGAAAAATGCTGACCCCAGCAGCCCATGGAGCGATGGGTTTTCTTGTAAATAGCAGTCCAAACTTGATGACTGCCCTACAAGGGTTTCAAACGTTCTCCCCAACAAGAATGAGTTTTGTGAGCTTAGATCTTCGCGCTGAAGGCGACTGGTTATCCGTTTACTATCACGTCGAACTAGATCTCAAGCCAGAAATTTTAAGATGCATTACCGAGGCGTCTGCCATTACATTTTTTGATTGCGCAGAACACTTGCTGGGGCACCCGCTGAATTCAGCGATTACAAGCTTCATTCATCCGAAACCAAACTACAACGCACGCTATAGCGATTGCATTCCAGGAGAAATACTATTTTCTCAAACTCATACCATCGTAAAAATCCCAATTGAAGCTTGCAGAGAGCATAACGTTTCTGCGAATCATGAAAACTATCAACTTGCTTTCAAGCAGTGCGAACAGATGCTCTCTACCATCAATTCTGATGAGCGCTCTTACACATACAAACTTCAAAAATTAATGCTTTCACACCCTCCAGGAACCTTATCAGAAGACGATGCCGCAGCCGCTATGTTCGTTAGTAAGCGAACATTGGCCCGTTATCTAGAGCGAGAAGATTCGGGCTTCAGAAAGATACGTGACGATATTTTATGTCAACAGGCACAAGACTATTTACGCAATTCCAGAATGTCTGTAGAGGCTATCGCTACCCTTTTGAACTATCACGACAGCTCAAATTTTCGCCGAGCTTTTAAACGCTGGAATAATCAAACACCTGATCAATATAGGAAAGCAGCTCAAAGAATCGCACTTTAAATCCTGCACTTATCGACTAACCTACACCAGACAATCTCTTGGGAGCATGGCGAGAAAACCTAGTCGCTAGCAATACGGATATGAAGATAAAAACCAAACAAATCAGTGGGACACTTGCACTATTAGTTGCGAGCTTAATTTTAGTTGGCTTCATTTCTATCTATTTAGCAATCAGCAAATCAAATCAAGTCATTCAAGAATTAACCGAAAGCCGGCTTGAGTCGACGCTGATGCTTAAAAAGTCACATATTGAAGATTACTTAAGGGGACTCACTCAGCAGTTTGAGCTTATGTCGAAAGACCAAAGTGCAAGTGCTGCTAGCTTTCATTTTGATTCGACCTTTCCATTCTTTGAGCAATCTAGTGGTATTTCAGACGCTGAAAAGTCTGAAGTACGAGATTATTTCACTGAACACTTTTTCACCCCATATACTGAAC
>NZ_LWFH01001016.1:0-651 GCF_001635725.1 Oleiphilus sp. HI0066 | reverse complement strand
ACAGCTAGAGATGCGTTTGTAGAGCACAAGTCGTGAATGAACGTCAGGCAAGTAATCATCTGGTATCAATGCAGGTATTCGAAGATTTACCTCTGTACCATGCATCGCTTCTTCTATATTAAGCTCTTTGCCATCTTGAAGTGATTGAACAGCCTGCTCTAGAAGCTCCATGTACAGAGAGAAGCCAACACTTTGAATTTGCCCGCTTTGCTCTTCGCCCAGCAATNCACCTGCGCCTCTTATCTCTAAGTCGTGCGTTGCTAGCATAAAGCCAGAGCCCAATTCTTGAGCTGCTGTAATCGCTTCTAAACGTTTTTCAGCATCGCGAGTCAGTCGTTTTTCTGCTGGCGTCAATAAATATGCATAAGCCTGATGATGAGATCGACCTACGCGCCCGCGCAATTGATGAAGTTGAGCTAGGCCAAACTTATCTGAGCGGTCGATGATTATGGTGTTTGCATTTGGAATATCGATGCCCGTTTCAATGATTGTTGAGGAAACGAGAACATTGAAGCGTTGGTGGTAGAAGTCTGACATTGCTTGCTCAAGCTCGCGCTCACGCATTTGCCCATGTGCGAAACCAACACGAGATTCAGGTATGAGTTTTTGCAAGAACTCGACTTCTTTTTCGATATTCTTGACATCATTGAA
>NZ_LWFH01001015.1:0-1864 GCF_001635725.1 Oleiphilus sp. HI0066 | reverse complement strand
TCGATGCCACAGAAGGTCAAGATCTGATCATTACTGAGCTTGATCTTTTAGATATGGCTGAGAACATACAAGTGCAAGATGGCGATGAACCTGGATTTGTACACTTAATTAATAACTCGCAAGGCGCGCTTGTTGATAATGGTGATGGCACATGGACGTTCTCACCGGCTGATGGTTTTACTGGTGAAGTGGACTTTGCTTATGTGATCCAACGTGATGGTGAGTTGTTCGACGAACAGAGCAGTATTGGTGTTCAACCTGCTGTACCTGGTGCGGACAATGGGCTCGAAATCGAGGGTATTGCAACGACAGATATCGACAAAGGCAACTCGGTTGAATTTACTGATGCGGATTTACTTGCTCAGATTAACGGTGTCGATGGTAATGACCTGTCAATTACTGGTGTGCAAATTACCGATGGTGTCGGTGTACTTAGACAATCGAGCGATGGCACATATACCTATACGCCAGATCCAGATTTCTCTAGCGAAGCACAGATTAGCTTCGTGGCGAGTGACGATTTAAATAGCGTGACGAGTTTCGTGAATGTGAATGTCATCAACGCTGCGCCAGAAGTTGTTGCTGTAGATCAGGCATCAGATTATACAGTCGCCGAGGATGGATCGATTACATTCACAGAGTCAGAGTTGCTAACTGCTGTGGGTGCGACGGATGCTGATGGCGACACTATGACTGTTGAAGGCTTAGGTGTGCAGCCGGATAGTGGCACGGTGATCAACAATGGTGATGGCTCATGGACAGTATGGCCTGATTCTGACTTTGGCGGTAATATGGAGCTGACCTACATGGTGAACGATGGCACATATAGCACGCCCGCAACAGTGCTTCTTACAGTGACGCCAGAAAATGATGTGCCGACTGAAAGTACTCCATTGTATGTAGAGATGAATATGAACGGCACGACCACGCTGACACTCGACGAGTTGCTTGCCAATGTTACTGATGTTGATGGCGATACCCTATCAGTCAGTAACTTCCAGTCTGACAATGCAACGGTGAGCGATAATGGTGATGACTCCTATAGCATTGTGGCTGATGGTGACTTCCAAGGAACGGCTGGCATTACCTACGATGTGAGTGATGGCACAGAAACAATCCAAGCATCAATTAGCGCAAATGTGTCGCCTGCTGAGGATGGCCAAGTCGACGGTGAGGCAGCAGATTATACGGTTTCTCCTGGTGGTAGTTTGAACATTGCGATGCCAAGTTCAATTAGTGAGGATGATAGCGTGGATCATGTGATTGCGAGTGATCTTCCGGATGGCGCAACCATCAGCAATGGCCTTGAAGATAGTGATGGTAACTACGTGATCAGTGGCGATTTGAGTCAACCGATACAAGTTTCACTGGGTGATGGTTTCGAAGGCGATGTGTCGATCAATGCCATAGGTTATGACGCCTTAGACCAAACTGTCGATGGTGCGAGTGAAATCATTAGTATCGAAGTGGATGATGCTTATGCAGCGCAAGGTAGCTCTGCAGATGGCGCTAATGTGAATGCTGGTAGCGATGATCAGGGTGGAGGTGATTGGACGAATGCCGACAACACTAATGCAGGTGTTGATGTAATGGATGACAGTTCAAGCTTCGACAACGCGAATGATAACAATGGCAGTAACGATGACATGTCTGATTTAGGCGGTATTGGCTAGATTATTGATGCGCTTTCATCTTGGTGAACATCGCCTAAGGGAGCAGATATGGCTTTGCAATTGACCTATGACTCGGTCGAAGATCGCGTATTGTTTCTCAGTCACCAAGAAGTGCGTTACCCTTCTTGGTGGTTAAGCCGCAGGTCGATCTTGCGGCTGATTCAATCTCTCAACTCAGCAGTGGCCGCGCA
>NZ_LWFH01001014.1:0-1189 GCF_001635725.1 Oleiphilus sp. HI0066 | reverse complement strand
ATAGGGAGGCCATCTAAGCGCCTCCGAAGAAGAAACCTCGGTAGGCGCAGCCCCCCGAGGTTTTTTTTTAGAAGGAAAACAACAATGAGCCAAGTTCAAGCCCAATCGAGCAATGAAGAAGCGGTAGCGATACTGACCCCTTTAATCAGCCCAAAAGCTTTGAAGGAATGTCTTCCTTTGAATGATGCGTTGTCTGATCAGATTTTTAAGCAACGTCAACAGGTGCAGGATATCGTGACAGGGGCAGATAATCGCTTGTTAGTGATAACAGGTCCATGTTCATTGCATTGTGATCAATCTGCAATTGAGTATGCCGAGCGTCTTGTCGCATTAAACGAAAAGTTCAGCGATAAGCTACTTATCGTTATGCGTGCCTATCTTGAAAAACCACGAACAAGTGTTGGTTGGAAAGGGATGTTGTACGATCCAGATATGGATGGCTCCGATGACTTAGGCGCAGGTTTAGAGGCAAGCAGAAGTTTGTTGTTACGCTTGGTTGAGCTTGGTGTGCCTCTGGCGACTGAAGCCTTAAATCCTCTAGCGATGCCTTACTTGGATGATTTGATTTCATGGGTAGCAATTGGCGCTCGAACAACTGAGTCTCAAACACATAGAGAAATGGCGAGTGCTTTACCGTGTTCAGTCGGGTTTAAGAATGGTACCGATGGAGGATTAGATGTTGCCATTAATGCATTAATTTCGGCGGCTAACCCTCATAGTTTCTTCTCGATGTGCCAAGATGGACAAATTAATCGTATGCGTTCGGTCGGTAATCCGTATGGTCAATTGGTACTGCGTGGCGGAAAACACGGGCCAAACTATGATGCGGTGCATTTAGCCCAGGCGAAGAAAATGATGACTGAGGCTGGTTTAATACCAAGTGTATTGGTCGATTGTAGTCATGAAAACTCCGGCAAGGATCACGCACTTCAATCGAAAGTAGTTGAAAATATTCTTGCTCAAAAAACTGCAGGGTGTGATGTGATTAAAGGCCTTATGCTCGAGAGCCATTTAGTCGAAGGTCGTCAGAATATTAGTGACACAATGAATTATGGGCAGTCGGTTACGGATGCCTGCATCGGTTGGGATGAAACGGATGCATTGATTGAGAAAATTTATACTCAGCTATAGCTAACTGCTATAACTGAGTATTTGCCATTAGCTCTGTTGCTTTTCACGAGCAATGGCA
>NZ_LWFH01001013.1:0-1081 GCF_001635725.1 Oleiphilus sp. HI0066 | reverse complement strand
TGACACGCAGAATCTCGTTATTACGGTTCATGGTAAAGACGATGCAGCTATAATAACGGGGGCAAGCACTGGCGCAGTAACTGAAGGAGACGCAGGTGACACCGCAACCGCCAGTGGAACCCTCAGCATATCTGATACCGATACAGGCGAAACACCTGATTTCCCAGATCTTGTCAGTACAACCACCACCTACGGCCATATAGCCATGGTTAATGGTCAATGGACCTATACCCTTGATCAAAGCAAAGTACAAGATTTATCACCCAGTGACCCCGACCCAGCCAAGCAACAAGTCGTAGATACTTATACTTTCACAGCGACCGATGGCTCAACCCAACAAGTCAGCATCACCATTACCGGGACTGAAGATAAACCTGTTATTAGTTCCGCCTATGCTTCGCCAGTGGGCGCCACTTCGACATTATCCATAACCAGTCTTGAAGTAGTTGCCAGTGCCGACCCTGCGGTGATTGATACGACGGCAGACTGGGGCAGTCAAACATCGACAGTCAGTTCAGGCTTGAAAATAGTTGGCTTATACATGCCAGGCAGTAGCCATAACGAATTGACTTCAGGTAATGAACCTACCTTAACGACAAATCATAGCGGCCAAGGAGGGTTTGCCAGAATTGATAGTCACGGCTGGTGGCAATCACACCATATTCCTAATACTGTGAATACCGGTAGTGGCGGGGCAGCAGGTACGGGTAACGCCTGGGAACATGGTATTGTAGAATTTTCAGATGGTACGCTCGGAATTATTAATCGTGTCTGCGATGGTGCGCCAAATGGCGAAGTGGATTACTTGTATTTTAGTACCTATCAGCAGTTGCATGTTGGAGCAAATCTACTTAGTGGTACCGGCGTTGCCGGTGAAACTATCCATATCGTTGAAGCAGGACACACAATAGCGACGACGGTGGTTGACGCTCACGGTCACTTTGATGTTGCTATTACAGGCCTATCTAATGGGCAGCATACTTTGTCGGTGACGAATGATCACGGAGGGTCCTCAGCACCGCATATCTATGATGTTAATAACGCCGGTATAGCCGATATTTCGCCAGCGGGTTTAACGGCT
>NZ_LWFH01001012.1:0-28692 GCF_001635725.1 Oleiphilus sp. HI0066 | reverse complement strand
ATCGGCAGGGACAATTTCGATCATCGTCATCCCTGGCTGTACGACCTCACCCACCGTCGACACATGTACTTTTTTGATTACCCCAGTAATAGGCGCTGTCACTTGTGTTCGTCTTTGCTGGTCGGCGCGTCTGCTAATATCTGCATTGGCAATCTCAATGTTGGCGCGCACATCCGCTAACTCTTTTTGTGCTTCGCCACGAAACTCTTCGACAACCGCTCTTTTCTTCTGCTCAAGTCGCATCAGTTTGCTTTTGATCTGAGGGATGTCCGATTTGCTTCTACCTACTTCAAGATTTAGTTCAGAAATACGCTGATCGATATTCAACAACTCAATTGCCGGCACAGCTCCTTGTTTAACGAGCGGTGCATTAATTCGACGTTGCTCTTTGGATAAACGTAGTTGTTGTTGATAGCTGCGTAAGGCTTGATTAGCACTCGCGAGCTCTTGTTGCGCTTCTTCCATTTCCAGTTCAATAATGCGCAAATTACTGTTGTGCTCATTGAGTTGAATTTCGAGCAACTGGTTTTCAGCATCAATAAACTGCGGCGCTTTGTTATAGAGAGAATTGTGATAGACGGGGTCGGTAATATTCACGACAGCTTCGATTCGAGCCGCTTTGGCTAAGGCTGCTAGGTATTCCGTTTCAGATTGAATAAGATTCGCCGATGCCTGTGTATCATCTAAGACAAGCAATACCGCACCTTTTTCCACAAGTTGGCCATCGCGTACCATCACTTCTTCAAGAATGCCGCCCTCAAGGTTCTGAATCTTTTGAATGCTTGCCGATGGAATCGCCTTCGCTTCACCACGAATAATTTCATCCATATTGGTTAATGCAGCCCACACTAGTGCAATCACAAAAAATGCACTTAAGGCATACAGAATCCATGCACTGACTTTAGGTCGTTGGTGCAAACTCGCAAGAATAGCATCTGTGACATAGCCTCCGTCTTGCTTCTCGAGTGACTCAGCTTGATTGAGCTTATGATCGATATCAGACATGCTCACCTCCCGCATCCGATTGAGTGTTTGGCTGTTCGCCTAAACCTTTCAGTCGCGCCAATACCTCCTCTTTATCGCCCATCATTGCGACTCGCCCGCCATCAAGTACGAGCACTTTGTTTGCAAGCTTGAGCATTTCAAGATTGTGGGTCAGAAAAATCATAGTCTTCCCTTCCCCTACGACGGCTAATTGATCGATCAGTTTTTTCTCAGACGACTTGTCTAGGTTTGAACTCGGCTCATCAAAAATGAGGATGGGCGGATCAGGCAGCAAAGCACGCGCGATGGCAAGGGTTTGACGTTGTCCGAGCGAGAGAAATCGTCCTTGCTCACCAATATCTCTATCAAGCCCTTCGGGATCTTGATTCACAAAGTGACCAACGCCTGATCGCTCAACAGCCTTTAAGATATCTTCGTCAGTAGCGCTAGGAAGCGCCGCAACAATGCTATCGCGAATAGTGCCTGATAGGAGCTGCGGGATTTGCGTGACTACACCAATGTTTCTGCGCAAGTCAGCAGGGTCGATTTGTCTTAGATCAATCCCATCGATCAATACGCTGCCTGCTGAGGGTTCATAAAGACCAGTCAAAAGATTCATTAATGTTGTCTTGCCAGAACCAATACGACCAATCACCGCGAGTTTATCACCTGCTTCTATTTCAATAGATAAATCGTTAATAAATGCATGCTCTTTCTCAGGAAAAGCAAAACTCAGATTCTCGCAACGGAAAGCACCGGTAAAGGACTCTCGTGCCAAGTAATACTTTCCTGACGGACGTTCAACCGGCATTTGCATGATGTTATCGAGGCCTTCGTAAGCCACCTTCGCATTATGAAAACGCAAAATAAGACTAGATAGCTGCGCCATAGGTGCCATTGCTCGACCTGAAAGAATGACGGTCGCAATCAGACCACCCATGCTCAGAGCATTGTCGTAGATTAAGAACACCCCAAAAAACACTACGATAATGGTATTCAATTGCGTGGCATAACTAACGAAATAACCCGTTGCTTGCGTTAGGTAGCGTGACTTTTCTGACCATGTCGCAATATCCGCGGTAGCCTGTTCCCAGCGGCGTTGCTGCTTACCCTCTTGGCGGAATAGCTTGATCGATTCAATCGCGTTGAGGGCCTCAATTAATAAGCCATTTTTTTGCGCGCTTGCGGCATAGCTTCGCGTAATGGCCGCTTTGATTTTGATGCTCATCAGAAGGCTTACAAGCAAGATGACAAGCATGATAATCAGTGGAGATAAGAACAAAGGCCCTGCAATGACTGCAATCGTTAAAAGGAAAACGAGAAGAAAAGGTAAATCAATTAAGCTACTGATCGACGCCGAGGTGACGAACTCTCGCACTGATTCAAAGTCTGCTAAGTTCTTAGCGAACGATCCTGTTGATCTCGGCTTATGGCTTTCTTTGATTTTTAGTACTTGCTCGAAAATCGTGGACGACAAAATGACATCCGCTTTTTTACCCGCGATGTCTAAAAAGTAACTGCGCAATAACTTAAAAATAAAATCAAAACTGAAAACAATAAACGCCGCAATTACGAGCGTCCAAAGTGTATCTATCGCATTATTCGGTACAACGCGATCATAAACATTCATAACGAATAAGGGGCTCATTAGCGCGAAGAGATTGATCATGACTGTTGCTATCAGCACATCGCGATAAATCGATTTCGACACCCACAAGCTGCGCCAAAACCAATGCTGACGCTTGTGTTGATAATCTGTCTCAGCACGATCTATCTCGTATATCGTTTTCACAAGAAAACACTGGCCCGAATAGGCAGCGCTCAACTCATCAAGACTGATTTCTAGCTTACCCTTGTCAGGCACAAACACTGAAGCCATGCCGTTTTGTATGGCTAAGAGTACCGCCCCATGCTCGTCAGGCTGCTCGCCCAACACAACAATACATGGCAGTGTCGCAGGATCGAGCGCCGAAATATCGCGCTCTGTAAGATCTATCTCTAGGCCTGCGTTCTGTGCAGCGCGTGGTAGTAATGATGACGAGAGGCGTTCTTCACTTATCGGAACACCAGAAAGCAACGATGCAGCGCTTTGCGCTCGACCCAACAAACGACTAAGCTCTATGAGGCATTCGAGAAATGAACGCTTACTTTTTGGTGCTAGACTCGAACCATTCACCATACGGGGCTCACTCAAAGCTCAACATGCGAAAGAATAAACCAATCATTTAAGCTGTCTCTGATGCACATGAAGGGTCGACTAAAGCTTGCTCCCCAATTGCATAAGCCATTTTGCGAACACGGAGACACAGGGTTTCGAACAACATAAGTATTGTTTTCTACATTGGTCCAATATTCGTCTTGAATGCCTGCTTTTAAGTCAACGCTTGGAAGGTTATTGAGGATGTAGATGAAGTCGCGGAGCTCATTAATTCGCGGCAAATGCCAATCACCGAGGTTATTAACTGTCGTGCCGCCACATGTGGAATTTGCTCCTGACCACGCCTTTTGATTTATGGGGGTTACGTCGTACCACATGCGCTGGTCGTTGATGTCATGCAGATACACGTTTTCGTCAACGACTGCCGATGCATCCGTCAAACCAACGACTTTGTCATAAATGATATTGACCTGATATTGATAGTAGCGACTCGAACCATCCACCAGCACATTATCGATATTAACGGTGTAAATCGTGTCGCAGGCGTAGTTGAAATACCAAGTGATTTGTTTCGCGGAACTGTTTACGAATACGTTATCTCCGCGCAGTGTTCCGTTATCCGTTTTGTAGCTATCTGAGGCGACCTTATCGATGAGGGTTTGAGCAACGTTGTTTGGATCTTTAAGGGTGACGGTGGCAGATGAATAATCGACCGTAGTGGCATTCACTGGTCGAAAGCTCCATACGGTCTTTGCGCCACTCAATAAAAACGAGGGATAGCCTTGATAAGGCATGGCGACAAAATCGATATTGCTGCTATCTGCTTGGCCACTCAAGCCTGTAAAGCCGAATACTTTAAGTGCTGTATATTGCGGCCCTTGCCCGTAGGTCATGTATTTTTCTTTCTCGTCTAAGACGTAACGGCGATGACCTGGGTCGTAGTTTCCATCGAAACTTGAGTTATTCCAGTTATGGTTCCAGCCAATGATCTGCTGTGCAGGATCAACATTGTCACCACCCTGCCCAATATTACTGCTTGCGCCCCCATCACTGCCGGTTTGGATAAAGCAAGCGCTTGCAGCCGTGGCACCATGCACACTCGGCGTTGGCCCAGTCATGATCGCCATCTGTTGAACTTGTTGTTCAAACAGATCGGCATCAACGTCATTGCCAGCTTTCCATCCCACCGGTTTTAATCGATGTAAAGCGCGAATAGCATTCATAACGTCTAAGGAGCGATCTTTAGCCAGTTGGCTTAAGTTACCCTGCGCACAAACACCAGCGTTATCGTCTGGCATTGTGGTGTAGGCTTGAAGGTCAACGAATCCACCAAGTTCATTTTTTAAATCACGCCAAATAGCGAGGTCCTGTGCCGTTACATTCACTAACAACACGGAGGCGTCATTCAAATATACCGGGCCGCCAAGATTCAATCGAGTTGTATCTGTTAAATCTGAAGTAGACGAAGAGCTTCTGCTTGCACCCAACATTAATGTCATTGCGCATAATGAAATGAGTATGAGCTGTTTATGAAGTGCGTAAAAACTAGGCAATTTAACGACCTCTCTAGTTTGAGATGCTTGCTAAACACTAGTCGAGATTAGTGCCGTAAATGTAAAGATTTGTTCGTTTTTTAGACCACATAAACGACTTGAAAAGGCTCAAACTAAGGCCTTTTCACCCTCTGAATAATCTGAAAACGAAAGCATTCATCACTCAAAATCATCCTTGGATCGGTTATCGGGCAACAGGCTATCTAAATTTACGGAATGCCCAACATCCCATGCTCCCGCCTTCCTGTTGCTTTCCTGCTCATTTGTTTGAGCGGTATCAGCATTACCCGCAGAGTCTTTATCATTCGAAGATTCTGGCAGCCCAGATAACAAGTCACTCACAGACTCTTTTGGCTCAAGTTCGGGCGCCAAGTCAACTAAGCTTTCTTGAATGAACGATGAACGAGTCGCTTCAGACTTACCACTCGGCGCGGTGACTTGATCAAGAAGTAACAAGGGGTCTGAGTCATACGATACCGCCGGCACATCAGCAGAAACCGGTGCTAGGGGTGGCGGAGGTGGTGCGATCACTTGCTGTGCAGCATCGGTATGGACATCCATGCTCCCAGTAGCAGTAACGCCAGATTGATCCTGAGCCTCATACTGCAAAGATTCTGTTACGGTTTGCAAATTTGAATTGCCCGTTTTCGCTTGTGCTTCAAAGCTTCCATTGGCCTTGAACTGAACAAGCGCATGCCCTGTATCAAATACCTGAGACCAACCACTTACGGGATCGAACTGCAGACTCTGTCCGTTAATTCCAGTGAGTGTTAAGGACGTGTCAGCCTGGTCATTCGCAAAGACATTCCCAGTATCGATACCACCAGCATTCAAGTGACTATTATCGATCACGGCAACAGGCGCATTACCCTGCCCATCAATTTCAATGGCAATGGTTTGCGTTGCCGTACCACCCAGACCATCATCGACTTCGACAATAATACTCTCTTTGAGCGTCTGCCCCGTCAGCAATTTCTGCACATCAGGATGCGCTGTATTGAGTCGATATTCCCAAGCTCCCGTTTGGGCATTCAAGGAGAACTGTCCGTACTGGCTAGTATTCACTGATCGCCATGCATGCTGATCACTGACATCAGGATCGATCACTTGAAGCGTTCCAGATATCGGCGTTGTCGCATTCTCGGCCACCGACTGCTGCACAACAGGAGCAACACTCGGTAAATCATTACTGCCCACAACCTCGACTCGGATTTGAGCGACAGAACGCTCTCCGTGTTGATCAAGCACCTCGACCTGAAATGTTTCTTGAGCCGTTTCGCCTTTAGCCAACGATTCAGCTTTTGCAGGATCAAGCTGATATACCCATTTGCCACTGGCATCGAGGCTTATCACCCCATATTGACCCTGCTGACTGCCTAAGATGTTCCAAGTGTGCATGTCGCTTGCATCCACATCACCATCTAAAAGCTGACCAGATGCCTGTAATGTGCCACCATCTTGAACTGTTCCGCTTAACACACCACTGATATTCGGCGCGTCATTCGTACCTGTAATCGTGAGGGTGACTTGCTGAGTCACGATACTCCCGTGACCATCATCTACTTGAATGATCGCGGTATCTGTTTTTAATTCGCCATCAGCAAGCTGATCAATATCAGCATGATTCGGCTGATGAAGCACATAAGACCAATTGCCATTGGCATCAATTGTCAGCGTGCCATATTGAGCAGGCGTTGCGACGGACCAGGTATGTTGATCAAGCGCGTCAGGGTCAACAGCCGTCCAAGAACCTGCGGCTGCAATACTAGAACCTTCAATAGCCCTTCCTGTATCAGTGCCGGTAATTTGAGGAACATCATTTGCACCATCGACATGCACATTTACGGTCTGCACCGAGCGCTCACCATGTTGATCTTGCACTTCAATCTGAAAAGTTTCGGTGGCTGTTTGCCCATCTGATAAGGCTTGTGCTTTGTTCTGATCGAGCACATAAGTCCACTTACCTAGCGCATCGACAGTCATCACTCCGAAGGCCCCTAAGCCGCCAGCCAATACTTTCCACGTGTGTGTGTCGTTGGCATCCACGTCACCATGCTGCAATTGACCCTCCGCTCTGAGGGTGCCGTTTTCTTGAACATTCCCGATACTGACACCAGAAATCTGAGGTGCGTCATTCGTACCATTAATCACAACCTTAACGGTTTGGGTGTCACTTGCGTTGTGTTGATCAGCCACTTTAATTTGAAACGCAAGTTCGTGCGTTTCGCCATCGCCCAAGCGTTGCGCCTTGTTTTGATTTAAGACAAAGGTCCATTTGCCGTTCGCATCAACCTGCATGCTCCCCCATGGTGATTGACCTCCTCCCACCAAAGACCAGGTGTGGGTATCCCCTTGATCTGGGTCGCCATGCTGAAGTTGACCTGTGACAGCATTTAATTGATCCTCAACCGCTAGACCTTGAACAACACCTTGAATATTGGGCTGTGAATTGGCGCCGTTAATCGTGACATCGATAACTTGCGTACTTACGCCTGAGCTCGCATCTCGCACTTCAACAGTAATGTGATCAATCATCGATTGACCACTCGCTAAACCTTGAACCGCAGGGTTGCTCACGTCTAAGGTGTACGTCCACTTGCCATTTGCATCCACGACCAATGTACCGTAGCTGCCGCCCGACTTAACGCTCCAAGTATGTGAATCACCAATATCGGGATCAACAGCGATCAGTTGACCAGTTGAGGTGCTCTGCGTTTCAGACATCGATTGCGTGGTCGTACCACTGATTTGAGGGACATCATTGGTACCTTCAACCGTGACAGTAATCACCTGAGATACAGTTGCACCGTGATTATCTTTACCCTGAATTAAGAAGGTCTCTGTGCGCGTTTGACCTTCTCTCAATGCATCAACATTGCTTGCATTCTCATTAATCTGATATTGCCAGTTGCCTTGCTGATCAATGGTAAATTGACCAAACAAACCATTCTGTGTTTTTGGAATGATCTCAACCGTATCACCCGTATTTGGATCGGTGATATTGGCTTTCGCGGTATGCAGACCTTTTACATCTTCTTTGACATCACCTGCTGTAACACCCGAAATAACAGGCGCTTTGTTCTCTCCCGTCACGTTTAGCGTTATGGCTTTCGTGCTGCTATCACCATGCTGATCCGTTACTGTAACCATAAAAGTTTCAGTGAGGCTTTGCCCTTTACCCAAGGCCAGTACGTCAGGATGATTCTTGTTTAAGGTATATTCCCACTTTCCGCTTGATGCATTTAGTTGCATCGAGCCATAGCTACCATTATTTCCGTTAAGAGACCAAGTATGCGTATCGCCTTGATCTGGGTCGCCACTTTGCAATTGCCCCTCTACCGAGCTTTCTGCATTTTTCATTGAGCCGTTTAGACGCCCCTGAATATCTGGAGCGTCATTAGTACCGGTGACGTCTATTTCAATCAAGACTGTGACTGCTTGCCCATTGCTGTCGACCATTGTCTTACCGAATTGATCGACAGGAATCACCATGAAGCTTTCTTTCGTTGTTAAACCTTCCGGCATACTATTTGCGACCTGACCATTTAAGGTATAAGTCCATTTGCCTGTAGTCTTATCGAAATTCATTGAGCCAAGCTGCCCTTGCCCACTGACAAGCGTCCACGTCACTAGCGTGCCATTAAATGTGTTTGGCAAAGAGCCTTGGTCTGTTACTTTGTTGTCTTCAATGGCTGCACCGGTATCAACGATCTGGCCGCTACTTACCACTTGGTTTTGCGCCGTCCCATCAATACTCATCACAATTTGTTTGGTCGCGGTATCGCCATTCGCGTCGGTGACTTGCACTGTAAAGACATCTTGAACTGTCACACCGGGTTGAAGCGCCTGTACTGCAGGACTATTACTGTCGAGTTTGTACTCCCATTGTCCGGTATTAGGGTTCAAGGTCAGTGTGCCGAAGTTGCCTTGCCCACCGCCATTCAAAGACCATGTATGGGTATCCCCTGCATCTGGATCAAGCGCAGCAAGTGAGCCACTCGATTGGGTTAATGAGCCCTCAACCAATCGTCCCGAGTCTTGCCCAATAATGGTTGGCGCATCGTTGGTACCTTGAATGTCGACGTTAACGGTCTGCTCATGCCGATGACCGTTGGCATCGATCATGACAATCTTCCACGTTTCAGTAACTTGTTGACCTTCAGCGAGCGCTTCGGTTTGCGGAGAATTATTGAGCGTATAGGTCCATTTTCCAGTGTTGGCAGCAACGGTCAGGGCACCATATGCACCGCCTACAACAGGATGCGCAGAGACAGATTGATAGCTTCCAACGGTTGAAGGAATTGGCGAACCAGACTGAACATTGCTATCTGTATAGGTGCCATTTGCAAAACTAAAAAATTCGATGTTCTTAACGGTATCTGTGCCGTCACGCCCAGGTATGGTATCGATAACTCGAAACTGACCATTGCCCAAATCGACAATACGATACTCACTTCGACTTCCAGTAAACTCAGCGGTATCGCCTTTATTAGCCGATCCGCCATCTAACAGATCATTTCCGCTACCACCTCTTAAAACGTCATCTCCTTTTCCTCCCTTCAATTGGTCGTTGCCATCACCTCCGTGAATTCGATCATCCTTATCGCCTCCGTCTATCCGGTCGTTACCTCCGCGTCCGTCGATAAAACCTTGCTTGTTAGTACCCTTAATGTGATTGTCTGCATTATTGCCAACACGAGTAGGACTAGAATTTTCATCAGGTGCTTTAAACTCTGGGTCTTTTAAGGCAGTACCCGGTGCGCCAGAAAATGAGCCACTATCTTTGGGTTTGGTATTCTCAATAACATTCGCGACAATCGTAGGGTGCGTCGTGGTTACGCCACTCGGAGGAGTGCCTCCGCCCCCTGGAGCTCTATTTTGCGTTCCGATGACATCGACATTAATCGAGAAGGGTTGAGAAGTGCCGCCGCTTAAATCAACCGCGACAACTTGAAACGCCTCTTGACCCGTTTGACCTGCCTTCAAGGCTTTTGTATCTGCGTCATTGTTATCGAGGGTATATATCCACTTGCCATTTTGGTCGATAGAAAGCGAGCCATAAGTGCCGTTGGGGTTGAGTACGCGCCATTGGGTAATTTTGTCGCCTGTGTCTACGTCCGTTGCTTGCAAGAAGCCAACTGCATTCAATTGAAGATTTTCAACAGTCGTGCCCGTCGCGATTCCATTGACAGTTGGTACGTCATTGGTACCAACTAAATTCATGGAAATCACTTTTGATACCGACGCACCGGACTGATCGGTCGCCACGACGGCAAAGCTCTCGGTTGCGATTTGCCCCTGCGCTAAGGCTTGCGTTGCATTTGCACCTTTATCGAGGGTATATGTCCAATTACCGTTGGCATCAATCGTGAAAGTGCCATAGGTGCCTTTGAAAGTGCCTGGAGTAAACGTCGCAGTATCGCCCTTATCGACATCGCTCGTGCTCAGCGTTCCAGATAACTGAGTTTGCGCTCCGTCTTCCAGTAGGGTCATCTGACTTGGAGGCGGCGCGATGATAAGCGGCGCATCATTGGTGCCTGTCACAGTCACCGTGACAAAAGATGTTGCTTTGGCACCTTGTGAATCTTCCGTTTCAACAGGAAAACTCAGCGTTTTAATCTCTCCGTCTTTCAAGGTCTGAACGTCTTGCGAACGGTTATCGATTAAAAAGCTCCATTGCCCATTCGCTTGTAGCGTGAATGTACCGAAGCTATTGGTAATGCTCTGGCCGCCTCCGCCAACGGTCCAAGTATGGGTATCCCCGCGATCTGGGTCGCCCGCTTGCAGTCGGCCACCGACCGGGTTTTGCGCGTCTTCAACCGTACTCGCAGCCTGAACTCCTCCAATGTTTGGCACATCGTTCGTACCTTCCAAATTCACAGTCACTGTTTGCTGAGAGCTATGGCCATAACTGTCGGTGACCATGATCGTGAAGGTTTCTGTTTTTGCCTGTCCCTCTCGGAGTTGATCTATGCGCCCATCAACTTTGTAAGTCCATTGTCCGTCTGGACCCAAAGATAAGGAACCATAACTTCCTTTTGCTGTACCTACGAGACTCCAAGTGTGTGTATCACCTATATCAGGATCGCCATGTGTCAGCTTGCCCGAAACCTGAGTTTGCACATCCTCTTTCAAGAAACCTGAGCTTACACCACCAATATTTGGCGCGGTATTATTCCCTATTATCTCGACAGTAATGATCTGTTGCGCTTTACCGCCATGTCCATCGTCTACCTCGACGATAAACGACTCAGTCGTTTTCTGCCCATGCCCCAGAGCTTTTGTATCAGGAGAATTATGGTCCAGAACAAACGTCCATTTTCCACTGTTTGGGTCTATCGTCAGCCCACCAAAACGGCCTTGCTGCGAACCAACAACCTTCCATGTATGCGTATCTAAGGCATCAACATCTACTGCAGTGAGCGAACCTGAGGTTTGACCGATCAAATCTTCGGTAACTGAACCGGTGTTCTGTCCACGAATGGTAGGTAGATCGTTCGTTCCCTCAACATCAATAACAACTTGTTTAATGGTTCGCTCACCATGCTGATCTCTCACCTCGACACGAAATGTCTGCTGAATGACTTGGCCTTCAGACAAAGCCTTCACAGACGCGGAGTTAGGATGCAGAGAGAATGTCCATTTCCCTTGCCCATCTATCGATAAACTTCCGTATGAGGCGTTGGGATTTAACACTCGCCAGCTATGTGTGTCGTTTTTGTCAGCATCGTCTGGCGTCAGCTGACCGCTAATCGTCGGCGTAACGTCTTCTTTTGCCGTACCACTAAATTGGCCCGCCATCAGCGGCTTATCATTCGTACCGTTAATAACGACAGATACCACTTTTGTGGATGCTGCGCCTTGAGAATCAATGACTCTCACCGTGTGTTGGACGGTGACAGATTCCCCGTCACCAAGCCCTTGCGTATCAGGGCTTGTACGATCCAAGGTATAACGCCAGCGTCCGTTTTGATCTACCGTCAATTGCCCATATTGATCGGCACCACCGCCATCAATTGACCAAGTATGCGTGTCGCCACGATCAGGGTCGCCATCGCGTAGTCTTCCGCTCACCGTTTCGACTTGGTCTTCTATCACACTGCCAGTTGCTCGCCCTCTAATGGCAGGAGAATCATTTGTACCCTCAACAATAATAGAAACGCTTTGCGTGACGATCCCACCGTGCCCATCATCGACTTGTATTTGAAAGGTCTCAGTACGCGTTTCACCCTCTCGCAAGCCGTTCACTGCTTTTGAACGTGAGCCATCAAACATGTCATATGTCCACTGCCCATTCGGCCCAAGCTGAAGAACACCATAGGTTCCACGACCTGTTCCAACAAGCGACCATACGTGAGTATCAGACGCGTCAGCATCAGTCACCGTCAACTGTCCTGATGTGTGCTTGGTCGTATCCTCTTTTGTTTGACCAGTAATTTGACCTGCAATAACGGGGTTATCGTTCGTACCATTGATCGTGATGCCTATCGATTGCGAGTCTGTCGCGCCTAACTGATCTGCAACATTGGCGATAACTGAATCTGTAAGTGACTCACCAGCGGCTAGTTTCTGTACATCAGGATGAGAATTATCAAGTTGGTAACGCCAAACGCCATTACTCGCAATCGTGAAGGTGCCGTATTGACCCTGAAAACTTGTTTGACCACTACCCAAACTCCATGTGTGTGTATCACCTGCATCCACATCGCCATGACGAAGCATGCCTCCTGCACTAGGTTTTCCGTCTTCAGATACAAAACCTGTACTTGTTCCACCGATATTAGGACGATCATTGGTACCCGTTACGTCAACAGTAATGCGTTGCGTTGCAGTGCCACCATGCCCATCATCAACCTGAACGATAAATGTTTCAGATGCGATTTGCCCTGCAGAAAGCGCTTGCGTTGCAAGCCGGCCGTTATCGAGCTGATATTGCCATGTTCCAGTTTGCGGATTGATGCTGATAGACCCGTATGTTCCTTGCCCATTTCCTTGAAGCGCCCAGGAATGCGTATCTAATCGATCGGGATCAACCGCTTGCAGATTTCCCTTCGCAGAATTAACTAAATCCTCCGTCACTATTCCTGAGAACTGCCCAATGATCTGAGGTACATCATTAGTACCAATAATGGTGACGGTAATAGCTTGATCGGTTGTAGCGCCATGTTGATCAGTCACTTTCATCATGACTGTCTCGGTGACCACTTCGCCTGCTGAAAGCGTATTGACCAAAGAATTATGGAAATTTGCGCCCCAAGTTCCTGTGGTCTCGTCAATAATGTAATTGCCCCATTTTCCTAACACGAGGCCGGTGCCATTACTAGAACTGTGTTGATTCTCCCAACTAAAACTCAAGGTGTCACCAGTATCTACATCCTGAACAATGGGCGTCTTACCACGTATGGTCGGGTATTGTCCTTCGGTAAAGGTCGCTGTTAAGTCACCTCCGATCACGGCGGGCGCATCATTGGTGCCCGTTACATTTACCGTTATGAGCTGTGTCGCCGTTCCGCCTTGGCCATCGCTCACTTCAACTGTAAAACTCTCAGTCTTCACATCGTCCTTGGCGATTGACTGTGTTGCCGTCAGATTATTATCAAGCGTATAGGTCCATCGGCCAGTATTAGGGTCAATGCTGAGTTGACCATAACTACCCTGCCCAGAGCCATTTAGTGTCCATGCATGAACATCATTTTTATCGACGTCTTGAACCTGTAATTGTCCAGATGTGATATTGATTGATGCATCTTCAATAACACCGCCAGTGCTAGTGCCCGAAATGCTAGGAGTGTCATTGGTACCATTAACCTGAACGCTAATAGCTTGAGTCCTTGTACCACCTTGCCCGTCATCCACTTTCACATAAAAGGTTTCAGTTGCAATTTGTCCTTGAGACAATGCTTGGGTGGCAGGATTTGAATGATCGAGTTTATATTCCCATTTGCCTGTTTGCGCATTGACGCTAATGCTACCAAATGCTCCTTGGCCGCTACCTTGGATACTCCAGGCATGCACATCATTTGCATCAAGGTCATGGACACGAAGTTGACCTGATGTCGTGCCAACTTGGTCTTCGGTTACAGCGCCACTCGCTGTACCAGAAATAGTTGGGCGATCGTTGCTTCCGACCACATCGACAAGCACTCTCTGAGTAGTGATGCCTCCATTGCCATCATCAACGCTTACATAAAATACTTCTTTGACGATTTGCCCTTGGCTGAGCGCTTGGGTTGCTAAATTTGAGTTATCAAGCGTGTATGTCCATTGACCGTTCTTTGCATCAATATTAAAGCTGCCATAGCTACCTGTTCCCGAGCTATTCATCAACCAAATGTGAGTATCTCCAGCATCCACATCGCGGACGTTTAAACGTCCGCTTTTGGTCAGCAGAGCGTCTTCGGTTACAGTGCCTTGAGTTGTTCCACTTATGATCGGAGTATCGTTCGTTCCATCGATTGTGATAGTGACTGATTGCGGCACAACGCCGCCTTTCCCGTCATCGACATTGACGATAAATGACTCGGTGACCGTTTGGCCGAAAGCCAAAGACTGTGTTGCTTGGCTTGTTTTATCTAGGGTGTATATCCATTTTCCAGTCTGCGTATCAATCGACAGCGAACCATAATTGCCCTGCCCTGTTCCAGAGACAGACCAGGTGTGTGAATCCAGTGTATCCACGTCCGAAACGTTTAACTGCCCCGATACGTTCTTCAGCACATCTTCAACAACGGATCCTGTTGAAGCTCCACTGATTTGAGGTAAATCATTCGTGCCTTGGACTTGTATGTTGATCGGAACAAATTGTGTACGCCCGTATGCATCAACGAGCTCAACTTGAAAAGTCTTCGTTAAACTCTCGCCTTGCGCGAGTGACTGCACACTCATAGAGTTATTAGCGAGTTGGTAAGTCCACCCTCCTTTGCCATCGAGCACTAGCTCACCGTATTGATCCTTGGCCTGTCCAACGATTTGAAAACTAACGAAGCTGGCTGAATTCTGGAATTGTCCAGTCACCGATAGCAACTGATCTTCAATCACTGTATTGGACGTGTTGGTTGCCGACTGAATCAACCCAGGCTTTTCAATTTCATTTTGTTGCTCAGAATTACCCAAGCCTCTCGCAGATGTGACGTATCCCGCCTCAGTGTCGGTTAGATCCGCTTGATAGTCATGAATTGCGACCTGAGAACCACCATCGCTCAGCGTGACATCTTCTGAAGGCTTTTCCACTTCAAGCTCTGTTTCAACCAGATCAAGAATTGATTCATCAATCTCACTATTAAATACGAGACTGTCTGTCAGCGATATCTTCTCTGCTTGATCTAGCTTTGCTTGCTGACCATCTGAATGAGTAATAAGAACTGCTTGTCGTGCATGTATGAAATCGCCTGGGGACAAGACAACACTTCCATCCTCCTGAACGCGCCCAGTGGTAGAGATGTGTTCGAGATTAGAGGGTATAACAACAACTTGAGTTTCTTGCTGATCAGACATTACTTGCTCCGCAGACAAACTACGCCGGAGTATAGTCAGAGTTCGCTAAAGCGCTAATAAATCTGGCAGTTTTACCACCAAATAGTATTAGAAATAGAAGGTCTATGCTCTATAGCTATTAGCTTGCACAATAAGCAATTGCCTTATCATATGATTCGAGAAACAACTGTTTGATTCTGAATCGCGTATAGGTTTCGTCTTGATAAATACGTTGATAGCCCGCCACGATGGCTTCTACAGCATCGACGGCTAAGCGAAATTGTTCATACTGAAATGTCCAGTCGGGTAGGTCAGTTTGAACTTCCGTCGGTTCAGAAGTGCAGCTTTCGAGTAATTCTTGATAACCAGGAATCGCATCATTAACGCTTACTGGATTGATCGCACCAAGTGCCGCGCGGAAGCGATCAATTTTAGATGCTAACTGATTTTTACCTTCCTTCGGATTGCCCTCAACTTGGTTATAGGTTTCTGAGGCGACCAATAAAAATTGGCCGACTTCAGAATCATCCGGCTGACTGAGAAAGGTATTAATATCGATTAAAGGCTCACAGTACTCATTATCTGCGCCCATTTGAATTAACAGTTGCCGTTCGTATAGAAAAGGCGGCTGATCAAGCACACTGAGCTCCAAAAGGTTTTTTGCTTGCTCCAAACGAAGACCATTTTGGAAAGAGCACTGATATTCCGCATGAGCCGTCAGACTCACGCAAAGCATTACAAACAAGCAGATAAATCGATTACACATTAGAAGTTTTCCAAAACGACCAGTCATGGCTAACAAGGCTAGTCGATTTTTTTAATGCAGACGCAGAAAACAGAGCAATGTTGATCTTAAACAAGATCAGATAGTAAAGATAAGCTAGATTTAAATTATCACTTATTAAGGAGGGATTTCGATGAACTTAGATGATGCGGTGACATTTTTTGGCTGGGTTAGTACGATCAACCTCGCTTACCTAGGTTTAGCGACTTTCGCCGTTGTCGTATTCAAAGCGCAAATGCTTGCGATACACAATCGCTTGTTTGGACTAAATGCAACGGCATTGAGCACCAGTTATTTTAAGTTCCTTGCGAATTACAAAATCATGACCTTAATCTTCTGTGTCGCTCCATACTTAGCACTTAGATTTATGAATAGTTAAATTCATAAATAGCTAAAAGCACGCTACGCCAACAGATCTTTAACGAAGCTCGGTAACACTTCACCAGCCTTGCCTTGAATGGAGCGAGAGAAACTCGAGTGCACGGCAGAGGGCTTTAGGTTGATCTCAATACTATCTGCACCTGCATGATTAGCGACTTCAACAAATCCCGCCGCAGGATATACATGACCTGAGGTACCGATCGATATAAAGGCATCGCATTGTTCAATCGCTTGATAAATCTCATCCATATATAAAGGCATTTCACCAAACCAAACGACATGCGGACGCATTTGAACCATTGCACCACAGTTTTCACATACTGAATTTGGTGTCGTATCGACGCGTGACTCCTGTACAAATTCACAAGACTGACAACGCTCCTTAAGCAACTCTCCGTGCATATGTAATACATTTTGAGAGCCTGCACGTTCATGCAGATCATCAATATTCTGCGTCACGAGTATAAATGAATGGCCTGCTAACTGCATCGCACGTTCAAGATCTACTAATGCCCTGTGGGCTAGATTGGGCTGAATATTTGGCGAAAGTAAAAACTGACGACGCTGATTGTAGAACGATTGAACAAGTTCAGGATTGCGTGCAAAACCCTCTGGAGAGGCAACGTCTTCAATACGGTGTTCCTCCCACAAACCGTCACTCGCTCTAAAAGTTTGGATACCAGATTCTGCTGAGATACCAGCTCCCGTCAGTACAACGACAGATTTATACTTCATTCCAACTCCTTTCGTTTAAATAGGCGTTTGCTGAAATTAAGTTCTTTATCATGTGCCTAGCGCTTTAATGACGCTAGCCATACTCTTTTTTTCTCACTGAGTGACATTGCCACATAGGCAGGACTCGTCGAAGGCATGACACCGCTATCAATGCCCTTATCGTTAAGATATTGCTTTCCCATGTGCTTAAAAAAAGTTTTTGCTGATGCTTGTCCGTTAAACAACACCAACGATAAGTCTGGGTGTCGTGCGATAAATGCATCAAAGTCATTAACGATGACCGTATCAGGCGCGATATCAGAATCCATACTTCCGGGACGATGACAGCTAGCAATCGTGTCCCATACGCTTATACCTAGAGCAGTCAAAGCGCTAACTCGCTCAGAATAAGCGGAATCATAAGGAACGCCTGAAAACTCTGCCATAATCTTCCAAAAGGCGTTTTGCGGATGACCATAATATTGCTGTAAGGAAAGGGATTTTTGACTCGGCATACTGCCTAAAATCAAGACCCGTGTGCTAGCGCTTTCAATCGGAGAAAACGCATGATCAAGCAAACGGGAAGTAGGCATAGAGGTTTAAGAAAACTAGTTGAGCTTTGCTACAACCGAGCTAGAGGCGCGCTTCGCTTTTTCTAAGGCGCTTTCAAGTTCATCAGCTCGTGCTAACGCTACCCCCATTCTCCGTTTGCCTGACACTTCAGGCTTTCCAAATAATCGAAGCTCAGTAAGCGGCTCAGATAAGGCTTGTTGAATACCAGTAAACACCACGTTTTGGCTTTCACCTTCAACTAACACCACAGAAGACGCAGAAGGCCCTAGTTGAGAAATACGCGGAATCGGCAAACCTAAAAACGCACGTGTATGCAATGCAAATTCTGACAGGTCTTGCGAAATGAGCGTCACCAAGCCCGTATCATGCGGACGAGGAGATACTTCACTAAAGAATACCTCATCGCCTTTGATAAATAATTCCACACCAAACAGCCCACAGCCACCCAAACTACTCGTTACTTTATCTGCGATGACCTCAGAACGCTCTAGTGCCAAATCAGACATTACTTGCGGCTGCCATGACTGCTGATAGTCACCATCTTTTTGCACGTGGCCAATAGGCGCGCAGAAACTTGTCGTGAGATCATCTCCGTCTTTGTGGCGAATAGTTAGCAAGGTGATTTCGTAGTCAAAATCAACACTGCCTTCAATTATGACTTTGCCCTTTCCAGCGCGACCACCGGATTGTGCGTATTCCCAAGCTGATTCAATCTGATCCGCTTCGCTTAAACGACTCTGCCCTTTGCCAGAAGAGCTCATAATAGGTTTGACGAAACAAGGGAAGCCGATGCGCTCAATGGCGGCTTTAAAATCATCAATGTTATCAGCGAACTCATAGGTAGAGGTTGGCAAACCCAACTCTTGGGCAGCTAAGGTGCGAATGCCCTCTCGGTTCATCGTCAAGTTCACTGCGCGAGCCGAAGGCACGATATGCACGCCCTCTTCTTCGAGTTTAAGCAGTTCAGCCGTCGCAATCGCTTCAATTTCAGGAACAACAAAATCTGGTTTTTCTTTTTCAATGACCGCACGCAATGCGACTGGGTCAAGCATATCAACAACATAAGAACGATGAGCCACGTGCATGCCGGGCGCATTTTCGTAGCGATCAACTGCAATAACTTCAACACCCAAGCGCTGAAGTTCAATCACCACTTCTTTACCAAGCTCACCCGCACCACAAAAAAGTACTTTTGTTGCGTGACTAGTCAGCGCCGTTCCTAATGTTGTCATTGTTGTTTTCCTTGTTGTCGCTCACGACCTATATGTAAGAGCCTTTTTCGCGCTCGCGAACGCGTTCCATAATCTCAGCTTTTTCAGGTTCTGATTTCATTCCCCAACCTGCTATTTCTTGGCCGGTACGGTGACATCCAACGCACACGTCATTTTCGTCTAGGGCGCAAATACTCACGCAAGGAGAGGCAATCGGTTTACTTTCTATACTCATTCTTTACTTCTAACACAGAGAGGAAATCTTAAAAATCACCCCATAGTTTTACTAACTATGCATCTTCTAGCTGTTTCAAATGCTTTTGATAGCGCTGAGAATTCGACACATAATGCGCTGCACTTAGCTCCAGCATTTTCATTTGCTGGTCGCTGAGAGTGCGTTTAATTTTGGCGGGGCTTCCTACCACCATTGAACCGTCAGGGATTTCCATATTTTCTGTGATTAATGCATTCGCACCAATCAAACAATGCTTCCCAATTTTGGCGCCATTTAACACTACCGCGTTGATGCCTATCAAGCTGTAATCACCGATCGTACAGCCATGCAACATGACATTGTGACCGATAGTGACGCCCTTGCCTATATTAAGAGGAAATCCGGGATCGATGTGCAATACCGACCCGTCCTGAATATTGCTTTGCGGGCCAACAACGACTTTGTCATTATCTGCACGGATTACAACGTTGAACCAAACGCTCGCGTCCTCATGCAATTCAATATCACCAATCAAGCTCGCATTAGGCGCGATAAAGCCTGGAGCACCATGTTGAACAGGTTGCTTATCGTTTAGGCTGAATTTCATCTCTATCCTTCAGGTAGTCATCAAATATTGTTATTCTTGCATCCATTGCGACATTCAAAAACTCAACCAGCACAATCGCTGTGAGCCCCCAAATTTCATAACGGATACCCTGATAGTCATACTCATACGATGGAACTGCAAGAGAGGTTCCTTTGTAGGTCATTTTATCTCGACGAATAGGTTGTGCATCTAAAAAGAAGTCCAATGGAACGCGAAAGACACTTTCAATTTCATAGGGGCTGGGTACCACTGAAATATCATGGTCAACAAGTCCAACAAAAGGGTTTACCTGTATACCATGAAGAGAAACGACCTGACTCAGGCCACCAATGACTTCGACCGAACTCGGCGCAATACCTAGTTCTTCATGCGTTTCGCGCAATGCAGTATTAATGAGAGTTTCGTCGGTGTGATCGAACTTACCCCCTGGGAAGGCAACTTGACCACTGTGCGTAGAGAGACGCGACGAACGACGCGTCAAAATAACCTCAGGTCTAGCAGTATTGCGGGTAATTGGCATTAACACGCCAGCTTTGGGAAGCTCAGCACCTAATTGTCTAGGTTGATAATCACTAAGACGACTTTCGAACTGCTGTATAAGACTCATGAGGTAGTTCAATAAATTTGAGATTGGGCACCTTAGCATAGGGTTTAGGGATTGTTAATTGAGTCTGTGTGCTAGAGAATGTCGCGCTAGCCAAAAATAGAGAATGGGCACATTTTGATATGAACTTTTGCAGTAATTGCGGCCATGCCGTTCAACAGAAAATTCCAGCCGACGATAGTCGACTTCGATACGTATGCCCTCAATGCGAGACCATTCACTATCAAAATCCAAACATTGTCGCGGGCACACTTCCCGTATTCGAAGATAAAGTACTTCTTTGCAAGCGAGCCATTGAACCGCGCTATGGCTATTGGACACTGCCTGCAGGATTTATGGAAAACCAAGAAACGACCATGGAAGCAGCAGCACGAGAAACATGGGAAGAAGCCGAAGCAAAAGTAACGCTGCACTCCCTGTTAACCGTTATCAACGTTCCTCAAATCAATCAAGTCCATATGTACTTCTTGGCCACACTCATTGATGGCGAGTTCGGCGTTGGAACGGAAAGCCTTGAGTGCGCATTGTATACAGAAGAAGAAATCCCGTGGGATGAGCTAGCCTTCCCTACCGTTAAACGTACTTTGAAGCGTTATTTTGCGGATAGGAAAGAAGGGAAATTTCCCACGCACGTGTCTGATACATTCCGAGAACCGAGAGAGATCGATTTTGCAGCAACGCTGGGTGAAGACTGGGTGCGCTAAAACTGCGTCTCGAGTTTTATCACATGGTAAGCGGGTTCTTCATAAGGATGCGCATTCTTTAATGCTTGCACTGCGTCCGCGATATGTTTTGCACTACACACCATATCGACTTTAGCCTCCTCGACTTCGCTTAATTGATCTACTTCGCCGATGGTAGGATTTGCCAAACCGATTGGCTTAAACTGGCCAATGCCTCGCGTTTCAAACGAGCAATGTTCATAGTTACCTATCCTTCCCGCACCAGCTGCAAACACAGACTTCTTTACGAAATCACAATCCGTTACAGGCACGTAAAAGCTCAAAAAATAATCTGGTTTTATCGACATATTCTTACTCACAAGATCTGTGGATAACTCTGGGGATACTTAGTCTTAACTTGCGTCAAAACCGCATAAAATAAGCTTTTGAAACAGCTTGCGGGCTTTTTGATCAAAAAATAAATAAATCAATAAAATCAATAATTTAGATTTGTCAATGTGTCAAAATACTTTTTTTATGCACAAGTCGCCATACACCTTGCCGTAAACAGCCAAGTTTGTGCATAAGAATTCCAACGCACCAAAAAAATGCATTGACAGAGTGAAGATTAGATGAAATAGAGACTGCGTATTTCTTATCATAAATGCTGCGAAAAAGTACTTTCAGGCCGCAACGGGATTTCAGTATGGCACAAAACTTTACATTTGCATGTTTATTTTTAGACAAGTTTTTTAGAAAACAGGACAAATTAAAAGCACTAAGTTATATAGGCAAAAAAAATGGGGTCAGAGCAAAGCTCTAACCCCATTTAAATTAAAAGCATTCGTTATTTAAAGAATTCTCGAGCGTTCTGGAATAAGCGCAACCATGGAGCATTTTCACCCCAACCTTGCGGATGCCATGAGTTCTGAAGTGTTCGATAAACACGCTCAGGATGCGGCATCATAATCGTCACACGACCATCAGAAGAACTTAAACCCGTTATCCCCTCAGGAGATCCGTTAGGGTTAAACGGATAAGCTTCCGTCGCAGAACCATAGTTATCAACATAACGCAATGCAACTTGAGACTGTGCCTGTAAGCTAGCTAGTGCATTGTCATTACTAAACTCAGCGCGCCCTTCTCCGTGCGCCACAGCGACCGGTATACGCGTTCCCGCCATTCCTTGCAACATGATTGAATTTGATTCTAACAACTCAATCATCACTGCACGCGCTTCAAATTGCTCTGAGCGATTACGCACAAAATGCGGCCATAAATCTGCACCAGGAATAAGCTCACGCAAGTTCGACAACATCTGACAGCCGTTACACACGCCCAAGACTAGGGTCTGATCACGATCAAAGAATGTTTGGAACTGATTCTTAACTTGCTCATTGAACAAAATCGATTTTGCCCAACCTTCACCTGCACCAAGTACGTCGCCATAAGAGAAGCCACCACATGCAACAAGCGCATTAAAATCAGCTAGATCTACGCGTTGAGCGCCGAGGTCACTCATGTGCACATCTTGTGCTTCAAATCCTGCTCGCGTGAATGCTGCAGCCATTTCTGTTTGACCATTTACGCCTTGCTCACGCAATACAGCAATACGAGGTTTGGCCCCTGTATTAATATAAGGCGCAGCAACATCTTCATTGAGATCAAAGCTCAATTCAGCATGTAGACCAGGATTGTTGGCATCAGCTAAAGCATCAAACTCTTGCTGTGCACATTCTGAATTATCACGCAGGCTTTGCATTTTATAGCTGGTTGTAGACCACAGTTGCCACAAGCTAGAACGAGAACGCTCAATGACCGCTTTACCGTCAAAGCTACAACGCACCATGTCGTCATCATTCAATGTGCCGATCACTAGCGTGTGTTCACCTAATCCTGCAGCAGTAAACTGCTGAAGCACTTCCTCGGTATCGGCAGCATTGACTTGAATCACCGCACCAAGCTCTTCATTAAACAATTCACGGGCAAAGTGTGAATCATCTTCAGCAAGCTGATCGAGTTTGATGTCAACACCCACATGGCCTGCGAAGGACATCTCTGCCAAAGTCGCGAATAAACCGCCATCTGAACGGTCATGATAAGCCAATAGCTTACCGTGTTTGTTTAAGCCCTGAATCACAGCAAAGAAGGCTTTTAAGTCTTCAGAGTCATTAAGATCTGGCGCGATCGCACCAACCTGAGAATATACTTGAGCCAAAGCCGAACCGCCCAAACGGTTTTGACCGTTTGCAAGGTCAATCAAAATCAGATCAGTTGCTTGATCAGATACTTGCAGCTGAGGCGTTAGGGTCTGACGAACATCTACAACCGGTGCGAACCCTGAGATGATCAAAGACATTGGCGACACAACTGACTTATCTGCGCCGTCTTCTTTCCAAACTGTCTTCATAGACATCGAGTCTTTACCGACTGGTATCGAAATGCCTAGCTCCGGACACAATTCGATACCCACAGCTTCGACAGCTTTATATAAGTTGTCATCTTCACCTGCGTGGCCTGCCGCAGCCATCCAGTTAGCAGACATTCGAATATCCCCTAACTGATCAATCGATGCTGCAGCCAAATTTGTTACTGCCTCTCCAACCGCCATTCGGGCGGAAGCTGCTGCATCGATCACGGCGATCGGAGTACGCTCACCCATCGCCATAGCTTCACCAGCGTACCCATCAAGATCAGAACTCGTTACCGCGACATCTGCCACAGGTACCTGCCAAGGCCCAACCATCTGATCACGGGCAACCATTCCTGTGATACTGCGGTCGCCGATTGTAATCAGGAAGTTTTTACTCGCTACACTCGGCAAACTTAAAACACGATCTACCGCTTCGTTAATATCAATACCGGTAGAATCGAAAACTTCTTTCGTGAACTTGCCCGACTCCACACTTCTGTGCATTTTAGGCGGTTTGCCGAACAATACCGACATCGGCAAATCAACAGGCTTATTCTCAAAATGCGGATCATCAAGCGTCAGCTCATGCTCTTCTAACGCTTCACCAACAATGGCATAAGGACAACGCTCGCGAGCGCAAAGCTCTTCAAACTTAGCTAGGTCTTTATCCTCAACAGCCAACACATAACGCTCTTGGGATTCATTACACCAAATCTCATGCGGCGCCATACCCGGCTCATCGTTTGGCACTTTGCGCAAATCAAAGCGACCACCACGACCACCATCTTTCACCAATTCAGGAAAGGCATTAGATAAACCGCCAGCGCCCACATCGTGAATGAAAGCAATCGGGTTTTGATCACCAAGTTGCCAGCAGCGGTCAATCACCTCTTGGCAACGACGTTCCATTTCAGGGTTTTCACGTTGCACAGATGCAAAGTCTAAATCTGCGTGACTTGAGCCAGAGTCCATTGACGAGGCAGCGCCACCGCCTAGGCCAATCAGCATTGCTGGGCCACCCAGTACAATTAGTTTGGCACCTACTTTGATCTCGCCTTTTTCAACGTGCTCGCCACGAATATTTCCAAGACCACCAGCGATCATAATCGGCTTGTGGTAGCCTTTGACTTCACGTCCTAGTGGACTTGCCACTTCTTGTTCAAACGTACGGAAATATCCCGTTAGGTTCGGACGACCGAATTCATTATTGAACGCAGCACCACCAATCGGCCCATCCAACATAATATCTAATGCGGAACAAATGCGGTCGGGCTTACCAAAATCTTGCTCCCACGGCTGTTTGAAGCCCGGAATATTCAAGTTAGAAACCGTAAAACCAGTCAAACCCGCTTTAGGTTTAGAGCCTTTACCCGTCGCACCTTCGTCACGAATTTCACCACCAGAACCCGTCGATGCACCACTAAAAGGTGAAATCGCCGTTGGGTGGTTGTGAGTCTCTACTTTCATCAGGATATGAATATCTTCTTCATTTCCTTCGTAGACCTTCGTTTCTGGATTAGGAAAGAATCGCTTGCCCTTCGAGCCTACAATCACTGATGCGTTATCTTTATACGCAGATAAAACCCCTTCTCCGCTCAGTTGATTTGTATTCTTGATCATCGCAAACAACGATTTATCTTGAGCTTCCCCATCAATATCCCAAGACGCGTTGAATATCTTATGACGACAATGCTCAGAGTTCGCTTGCGCAAACATCATCAGTTCTACATCGCTAGGGTTACGCCCAAGATCGATAAATGCTTTGGTCAGATATTCAATTTCATCTTCCGCGAGCGCTAAGCCAATTCGCTTGTTGGCTTCAGTCAAGGCATCTTGCCCATAGGCAATCACATCGACCGTACTTAGCGCTGCTGGCTCTGACTGTTTGAACAGAAGTTCTGCACCCGCAAACTCATGGAATACAGTCTGTGTCATGCGATCGTGAAGCACGTCAGACAATGCACCGACAGTATTTGCATCAAGATTCCCATCAACACGCACATAGTAAGCAATACCACGTTCGATTCGTTTGATCTGATCAAGCCCACAACCTAAGGCGATATCTGTTGCCTTACTCGACCATGGGGAAATCGTTCCGACACGAGGCACAACTAAGAACAATTTGCCTTCTGTCGCTTCCAATTGGCTCTTCGGGCCATATGTTAATAAGCGATTCAATACACTGAGTTCTTGTTCACCAATGGTATCTACTGCGTCTACGAAATGCATAAACTCGGCATATACCGATTCGACTGCATTATTTATTTCTCGTAATTGGGCAAGTAGAGACTGTTGCTTAAAGGGGGATAAAGCAGGTGCACCGCGGAGTTCCATCATAATTCGGACCAAGCCTCATTGGGTGAGATGTAGAAAGGCGCGTATGATACTTCAAACGCATTTCACTGTTAACAATTTAACGTGCATAGATCAATGCTCGCTCAAATGTTCATCATTCTCTATACTGATTAAGCTATAAATTTAATAATTACTGTCTGAAGTATTCTTTTGAATCAATCTCTTAGCAAATCATTATCGCAAGCAAACTATCTGTTTTGCTGCCTTATTCTTGCGCTTAGCTTAGTCGGCTGCGAACAACCCAGCCAACTCGAGCAAATCAAAGAACGTAAGACTCTGCACGTGATTAGCAGAAACGCACCGGGCATTTATTATGAGGGGCGCGATACGAGTGAAGGATTTGAGTATGAGTTCGCTTCACTCTTTGCCAAAAATCTTGGGCTAGATCTCGACGTCAAAGTTGCCGGCACACGCGCTCAGATACGCTCCGCACTCGACAACAACTACACCAACATGGCCGCTTCAATGATGGTACTCAGTGAAGCCAATACCTCAAAGTATAAACACAGCGAGCCCTTTCTAGAAACAACTCCTTTGATTGTGTATCGATATGGCTCAAAACGCCCACGTTCTATCGCGGATCTATCCGGAAAAACGATTGCTGTTGTGAGCGACAGTGACTTGGTCACTGAACTTGAATCGCTGATATTCAATCATCCCGATCTAAAATGGGAAACCGTAAACAGCGACACCGAAGAATTGATACGCATGGTTCAAGACAAAGAGGTTGATCTTGCCCTCGTTTACTCACTAGAACTGAAACTTCACCGCGCTTTTTATCCTCGCGTCCGCCAAGCCTTTGAATTTGGCTCAAGCAAAGGCATTGCTTGGTTTTTCCCAAACAACAGTGACAATACTCTGATTAACGCAGCCAATGCATTTATCCATCAATCCAATGAAGATGGCACATTGATGCAGTTAGAAGAACGCTATTATGGCCATCTAGCGCAAGTGAACTATGTGGGCGCGCGCACCTTCATTCGCCACACAAAACAACGCCTACCAAAGTATGAGGATACCTATAAAAAGTACGCGACCGAATACGAAACCGACTGGCGTTTGATGGCCGCAATGGGTTACCAAGAATCTCACTGGCGACCTAATGCCGTCTCACCAACGGGAGTTCGAGGTTTGATGATGCTCACTTTGGTCACCGCTAAAGAAATGGGCATTAAAAATCGTCTTGATCCGATTCAAAGCATCAAAGGCGGCTCTAAATACTTCTCTAAAATACACAAACGTATTTCCGAAGACGTCCAGGAACCCGATCGGACATGGTTTGCGCTGGCTTCTTATAATGTTGGTCTCGGACATCTTGAAGATGCCCGCATGCTGACCGAGAAAGGTGGCAAGGACCCAAACAAGTGGGCGGATGTGAAAGATTTCCTACCTCTTCTTCAACAGAAGAAATACTACTCACAAACAAAATACGGTTATGCGCGCGGTAAAGAGCCAGTGATCTACGTGCAAAACATTCGTCGTTACTATGACGTATTGCGTTGGCTAGATGAGAGTAAACGCAGAGAGCGCCCCAAAAACACCATAAACTTCGACGAAAACCTAGTGCGATAGTCGTAGAGAAACTCCCCTACCTGTTATCGCACATGTATTCGCACCACACTTACCTTTAGTCTTTTCTATTCGGCTGAGATTGGCTCTCGATATCTCGTAGCATGTCCAGGATTTAGACGCGCTGCGGCACCCGATCGACCAATCCACCATACGTAAATACTTGGCGTAAACCATAACGACAAGATAATCGAGAAGCCAATTCCGCCTGCAATCACTACCGCTAATGGCGGCCAGAATTGCCCACCAACAAGCAGAATCAACGGTATGAATCCAGCAATCGTAGTGAGCGTTGTACTCAAAATATGTCGCGTACAAGACATCACCGCATTGATAATCTCTTGATGATCTCCGGCTTTAGCCTTCTCATTGGCTTCCATTGCAGCGATCACGACAATGGAGCCATTAATCGCCACACCGATCAGACCAGTGATACCAATCAAAGGATTAAAGCCCAATGCATATCCACTAATCCAAAGCGATAAAAAGCCAAAGCCCGCAGCAAGTAATGCGACCATGCCAATGATTGTTGCCAACCTAAAACTGCGAAATGCTAAAACCAAGCAAGTCACCATCAATAAAACCAAAACAGGTAGGTTGGCCGCTAGTGATGCATTTGCTCGCTTACTCTCTTCCGCATCACCGCCCACAGACCAGCGATACCCCTCAGGTAGCACCCAACCACCTGACTCAAGTCGTTCAACAACGGCATTGGTAATATCTATCGGGGTCACGTGCTGTGAAAGATAACCGTGAATAATATTTACTCGCTCACCATTACGACGAGTAATTGAGGCCGCGTCGGGCGTTAGATTGAATTCTCCAAAGGCACTAGCTGGCACCCATCGGCCATCTGGTTGAACAATCGGGAACGCGCGCAACTGTTCGATACTTGCACGCTGACTATTCTCATAGCTCACAGTTACCGGTAACTGCGTAATGTCTTCTAACATGCTGCCTGCTTGAACGCCTTCGTAGGCAGCTTGCAGCTGAGCAGCTACCGAGTCGAGCTGAAGCCCCATTTCGCCGAGAGCAGTTTCATTCGCATCAAACTCAATCTTCGGAGCGCCCGGTTTTACTGATGCTTGGGTATGCAACACACCAGATTGCTGAGAAATAATTGCTCGTAGCTCTTCACCTAAAGTTCTTAACACATCCGTTTCAGGGCCAAACACCCGAAACTCAATTGGCGCTTCGACAGGCGGTCCTTGAGAGAAAGGCTTGGCAACAATTTGAACTTGAGTAAAGCTCTCGCTTAACTCAACTTGAAGCTCATCTATTAGGCTTGATGATGCCTCGACATCCTCAGCAGTCACCACCACTTCGGCGTAGTAGTTCTGGTTGCGATTATTCATCAATTGGTTGTAGTAAAACGCCGGAACACTATCCCCAATAGACCAAACCGTTTGTTTTACCTCTGCTTTATTACGAATCAAC
>NZ_LWFH01001011.1:0-419 GCF_001635725.1 Oleiphilus sp. HI0066 | reverse complement strand
AAAAACTGCGAAGAAAGCCGTTGAGAAAGAAATTGAAACTGCGAAGAAAGCCGTTGAGAAAGAAATTAAAACCGCTAAGCAAGCAGTCGAGAAAGAAGTTAAAACGGTCAAGAAAGCCGTTACTAAAAAAGCTGCGCCAGCAAAAGCGGCGGCTAAGAAAGCTGCTGATAATTTAAGTAAGCTACCGGGCGTTGGACCAGCGACCGCGAAGAAACTTGCAGAGGCTGGAATCACAAGTTTCAAACAGGTCGCAAACCCGAGTGCGGCCGATAAGAAAAAATTAGAAGCCTTCGCGAAAACAAAAGGTTTCGCTGATTGGACAGCCAAAGCAAAAGAGCTGATCTAAGCCATTAATTTAACTAAGCCATGCGCAATGCATGGCCTAGTTATTCTTCCTCCATACACATATTTACTTTCAT
>NZ_LWFH01001010.1:0-1472 GCF_001635725.1 Oleiphilus sp. HI0066 | reverse complement strand
ACATCCAAAAAGTCAGTGATCGCGAAATTTCCCGTGCTCAGAAAGAATTAGATAAACGCATCAAGGAATTCAACTCACTACAAGACCAACTGAAAGAAAAGCTAGGCGTTGAAAAGAAAAAAGCTGAGTCAACGATTTCTAAAGCAAAATCGACGGTTGAAAGCAAAGTAAAAACAGTAGAAAAGAAAGTTAAAACAGCCGCGAGAAAAGCCCCTGTTAAAAAAGCTCCCGCTAAAAAGACTGTTGCTAAAAAAGCAGCGACCGTGAAGAAGGCAGTAGAAAAAGACGTAAAAACTGCGAAGAAAGCCGTTGAGAAAGAAATTGAAACTGCGAAGAAAGCCGTTGAGAAAGAAATTAAAACCGCTAAGCAAGCAGTCGAGAAAGAAGTTAAAACGGTCAAGAAAGCCGTTACTAAAAAAGCTGCGCCAGCAAAAGCGGCGGCTAAGAAAGCTGCTGATAATTTAAGTAAGCTACCGGGCGTTGGACCAGCGACCGCGAAGAAACTTGCAGAGGCTGGAATCACAAGTTTCAAACAGGTCGCAAACCCGAGTGCGGCCGATAAGAAAAAATTAGAAGCCTTCGCGAAAACAAAAGGTTTCGCTGATTGGACAGCCAAAGCAAAAGAGCTGATCTAAGCCATTAATTTAACTAAGCCATGCGCAATGCATGGCCTAGTTATTCTTCCTCCATACACATATTTACTTTCATACCTTTACTCAACAGCTTACAAACGTTACACAAAAAAACGATACTCCCCCTGCTTAACTAATCCACTCCCCTACACTGAAATTACATAAAAAATATAATTCGAGTAGGTATTCTTGTGCTTAGTGCATCAACAATAAGAAAAGTATGTTTGGGCGGCATCCTCGCACTTTCAAGCTTCACGCTATTAGCAGATTCATCACTACAGATTTCATCTCATAAAAATGATGAGCTGCTACTGAAAGTCTTCGTGTTTGGTTCTTTAGCCATCATATTCGCGGCAATGAGCTTTGTACTCATTCGATTAAATAAGCGACTTAAAAACAATATTTCGAGCCACCAAGCTACCGAACAAATGATGTCGAAGCTGAGCAGTGCGGTCACAAATAGCGGTGCAAGTATCGTCATGACTAACGCTGATGGTGTCATCGAATACGTTAATCAGAAATTCTGTCGTAGCAACGGCTACCTGCACCACGAAGTGATCGGACAATCGATTGATATATTGTCCCCCGAGAGCCATCTCGAAAACGAAACCAGACAATTGCTAGACAATAGTTGTTTGAAATCAGCCTGGGAAGGCGAGGCACTTTGCGTGAAGAAAAACGGCACCGAATATTGGTGTGCGATCACAGTTGCCGCGGTCTATAACAAAGACCGAATCATCACGAACTATGTACTATCTGCGATTGATATTAGTGCTTTAAAAGACGCTAATTCTAAGATGCAAAATCTCGCCTTGTTTGACTCCCTTACAGGGCTGGCCA
>NZ_LWFH01001009.1:0-2156 GCF_001635725.1 Oleiphilus sp. HI0066 | reverse complement strand
AACGCCCTGATTTTCGATCAACTATCATCTCGCGTTCCTTTAGTTGAAAAAATCGCACAATATATTATTGAGAGCGGTGGTAAACGCATGCGCCCACTTATCACGCTCTTGACCGCAAAAGCACTCAACTACAATAACGATAATGCGGTAAAGCTCGCAACAATCATTGAGTTTTTGCATACCGCAACCTTACTTCACGACGACGTAGTCGATACATCAGAATTGCGTCGAGGCAAAGCCACTGCGAACGCAAACTGGGGAAACGCCCCGAGCGTATTGGTTGGCGACTTCCTTTATTCACGCGCTTTTCAAATGATGGTAGATATCGGTAGTGTTGAGCTAATGGGCATTCTTGCTAACACAACAAACATTATCGCTGAAGGCGAAGTCTTTCAGTTAATGAATGCAAAAAACCCAAATATCTCTGAGCAGCAATATTACGACGTTATCGAGAGTAAGACTGCAATGCTCTTCATTGCTGCTTCACAGGGCATCGCTACCTTGGCAGATTGCGACGAACAAACAATCAACGCAGCAAAAGAATACGGATTAAAACTAGGACTCGCATTTCAACTCATCGATGACATCCTGGATTACACCGGCAACGCTCAAGAAATGGGAAAAAATATTGGTGATGATCTAGCCGAAGGAAAGCCAACATTGCCGCTGATACAAGCCATGCAAATCGGCAGCGAAGAACAAACCACCACAATCAGAACAGCTATCCGCAAAGGCGATGGCAATATGATTGAAGAAGTCATCAACATTGTTCAAAGCACTGGCGCTCTCGCATATACTCAAGAAGCTGCAGAGCGATGCAAAAACGACGCAATCAAGGCTGCCAAACAATTAGGCAACAATATCTATTGTGATTGTCTCATTCACTTAGCGGAAATTAGCGTAAATAGAAATAAATAAGCGCAAACTATAATAACCAAGGCTTAAATGTATGCGAACTTTATCCGAGCTTGATGCTTCGTTTCTATTTTTGGAAAGTAGCCGAGCACCATTGCAAGTTGGCGGTACTTATATATTCAAGAAAAAGAGCACGCGCTCGAAATTTAACTTCGAGCGAATCAAAGCCCTTATCGCAAACAAGCTTGGTAATGAAATTTTCTTGCGTCAGAAACTTGTTGAGGCGCCATTAAACAACGAATTTCCGATCTGGTGTGACGACCCAAATTTTGATTTGGAGAATCATGTACACCACATCCAACTTAACACCCTTAAAAGCCCATGCAGCCTTGAAGAACTATCCGCCAAAATACTCAATACACCGCTCGAGCGCCACCAACCTTTGTGGCAAGTTTATTATGTTGACGGTTTAGATAGCGAGTCAGGATACTCCAAGCAACACTTTGCGCTTATCCTCGTTACACACATCTCAGCACTTGACCATTCAACTGGTGAAGACATTCTCAGCCAGCTATTAGATGTCTCTCCGCATGTTCAAAAGCTAACAACACCAGAGCCATGGGTGCCCACTGAACTACCTGAAACAGCATCTTTGATTGAGGCGGCCTATAACACAGCTCTTTCCATTCCATCGAGCATTGCAAACTTGCTCAAAGATACTGCATCTTCAGCGTTTTACAGCGTTCTGTACGAAAAACTGCAGCGTTTAAATCTTCCCTCAGCACTATTAAGCGTAGCGAGCACCCCGCTAAATAAGAAAGTCTCAAGCAAGCGCGTCAGCGACAACTTACGCTTGTCGTTCTCTTCTATTCGCACACTCCGACAAGAGCTAAATAATGTCACGACCAACGACATTCTTATTGGAGTCTGTGCTGAGGCACTTCATAGCTACCTAAAAGATAATAACGCTCTTCCGAAGGCTCCGCTGATTGCACTTTCTCCAATCTCAGTGCGCTCAACAAGCCTTACGTATAAATCTGGAAAACAACTCACTGCTAGTTTGTTTTCGTTAATCACCAATGAATCAAACCCTATTCGTCGAATTCGCCAGATTCATTCGATGGCCACAAGTTCAAATCATTATGACGACGCTATATCTGCGAACAGACTAACCGAGCTTGTACCTAGCAATATGGCCTCACTTTCTGCTCGCGTATACTCAGAATTTTTATTGGCTCAAAAGTTTAAGCCGATGTTCAACCTCCCAATCATCAATATTCCAGGCCCACAATTCCCTCTGT
>NZ_LWFH01001008.1:0-1013 GCF_001635725.1 Oleiphilus sp. HI0066 | reverse complement strand
AAACCTACAAAATGTTCATTTTTATAGTCAAAACAGCGTGTTAGAGCAATAACTTAATGCATTCCCTTGTATTCTGTTTAGTACACTTTGTTACACTACGCAATTTTTTAGTGCAAAAATTCTTATTTTTGTCATATTTCAGGGAAAATAAGGCAATAAATGCAAGATTAGAGCTCTAACATAAAGGTCACAGGCCCGTCGTTTAAGAGGCTTACCTGCATATCTGCGCCGAATTGACCGGTCGCAATATTTTGGTGCGATTCGTACGCTTGTGCCACAAAGTGGTTATATATCAACTCACCATGCTCCGGCGGCGCCGCTGAAGAAAAGCTCGGCTTGGTTCCTTTTTTAGTATCAGCCACTAAGGTGAACTGTGACACAACCAACAAACCGCCATTTATATCAGCAAGACTTCTCCCCATTCTTCCGTTCTCATCATCAAAGATTCTATAAGCGAGAATTTTTTTGAGCATACGGTCTGAAACCAGCTGATCGTCATCTTTCTCAACGCCTAGCAGCAGAAGAATACCCTCATCAATAGCTCCGACAATTTGCCCATTCACTTCAACCGATGCATTTTTTACTCTTTGAATAAGTGCTTTCATCGCCTCACTTTCCAAAACCAATTAGAGGTCAGAGTAAAAGTACTCTGACTCCAGTATATGTTTACTTTCTCAAGATATAAAAAAAGCCGAAGACATGCTTCGGCTTTCTAAACTTTACTGAAAAACTTACTTCGCGCGCTTACGTTCGTTTTCAGTCAATAGCTTTTTACGCAAACGAATGCTTTCAGGCGTTACCTCAACTAGCTCATCATCTTCGATGAATTCAAGCGCTTGCTCTAGCGTGTGACGAATAGGTGGAACCAGCGTTAACGCTTCATCTGTGCCAGATGCACGTACGTTCGTTAGCTGCTTACCTTTTGTAGGGTTAACTGCCAAATCGTTAGAACGAGAGTGAATACCGATAATCTGGCCTTCATATACATCTACAGCGTGACCCAAGAATAAACG
>NZ_LWFH01001007.1:0-1992 GCF_001635725.1 Oleiphilus sp. HI0066 | reverse complement strand
GAAATGACGGCGATAGCTACCCTAACTCCAAAGCCATTGCCGAAGCCATGTGTATGAGTGAACGCACCTTCCGACGAAAACTTGGAAAGATCGGTCTAAATTACAATACTTTGATGGGCAAAATTCGTTGCCAAATTGCGATCGCAATGCTTCAACAAGGCGACTTTACCAATGAAGATATTGCCTTCGAATTGGGCTTTTCAGACGCGGCAAATTTCTGCAACGCATTTAAAAAGTGGACAAAACAAACGCCCAATTTTTATCGACCTTGAGGCTTATTATCCGCATTTAGGTGAGCTAAGCTTCTTCAGCCTTGCTTCCGAGCAAACAACAACCACCTAGCAATAAAACTGTCATTAAATTTGCTCTATACTATGGTGTTTTCGTCTTTGAGAAGCACCATGATCTCCATGCTCTACATTTGCACTCATAATCGTTGTCGCAGCATTCTTAGTGAAGCAATCACCAATAAACTCGGTGATCAGAAGTTAAAAGCCTATAGCGCAGGTAGCAGCCCTAGCGGCCAAGTTCACCCCTTGAGCATTCAATATTTGAAAGAGCATGGCTATGAAACCGAAGGCTTAAAAAGCCAATCTTGGGATGAGTTCTCACCAGACTTATTAGACGAAGGGATCGATATCGCGATTACCGTGTGCGATCAAGCAGCGAAAGAGGCCTGCCCAGTTTGGTTTGGGAAACAAGTGAAACTGCACTGGGGCCTAGCAGATCCGTCAAAAGTTGAAGGCAGCGAGGAAGATCAGAAAGTAGCCTTTGATGCCTGCATTAAAGAGATCGAAGCGCGCGTCCAGAAAATGCTCAGTTTTGACACAAGTGATCGCGAGTCGTTTATCGCTCAAATAAAAGAGTCTTTGGCTTAATTCAAATTTCTAAAAGGATCTACAATGGGAATTTTTGAACGCTACCTTAGCGTCTGGGTCGCCTTAAGCATTGGTGCAGGAATATTGTTAGGTGTGCTCGCACCCTCCACTTTTGAAGCGATTGCCGGATTTGAATATGCCCATGTGAATATACCTGTGGCCTTATTTATCTGGCTCATGATCTATCCGATGATGGTGCAAATCGATTTTAGTGCCGTCAAAGAGGTCGGTAAAAAACCCAAAGGTATAGTGCTGACAGTTGTCATCAACTGGTTGATTAAACCTTTCACAATGGCTGCACTTGGCTGGCTGTTCTTTAAAGTCATTTTCGCGGACATGGTTGACCCTCAAACTGCCTCCGAATATATCGCGGGAATGATATTGCTGGGCGTTGCACCCTGTACCGCCATGGTGTTTGTATGGAGCCAACTCACGAAGGGCGATCCAAATTACACATTGGTTCAAGTGTCTGTAAACGATCTCATTATGATCTTTGCCTTCGCGCCAATCGCCGCATTTTTGCTTGGCCTGAGTGACATTACTGTGCCGTGGGAAACACTATTACTCTCGGTATTACTCTATGTCGTCATTCCGTTAGTCGCAGGCGTTATCACCCGCAAGAAGCTCGATAAACCCGACAACCATGAAAAATTAGAGCAGTTCTTGAGCCAGATAAAACCTTGGTCAGTCACCGGCCTGCTTGCCACTGTTGTATTGTTGTTTGGCTTCCAAGCGCAAACTATCTTGAACCAACCCTTGGCGATTGTGTTGATTGCAATCCCACTTTTGATTCAAACCTACTTCATTTTTGCCGTCGGTTACGGCGCAGCAAAAACCTTAAAGCTTCCGCATAATGTTGCCGCACCCGCATGTTTAATTGGCACATCAAACTTCTTTGAACTTGCCGTCGCAGTCGCCATTTCACTTTTTGGCTTACACTCTGGAGCAGCCCTTGCAACGGTTGTAGGTGTATTGGTAGAAGTTCCAGTGATGTTGTCGCTGGTTGCATTCGTCAATAAAACGCGCAGATGGTTTGACTAAACCTCCAACATTGGGGTCCGAGTACTAGTACTCGGACCCCAATCCCTATCTCTCAGTATCTTCAGATCTACCC
>NZ_LWFH01001006.1:0-1251 GCF_001635725.1 Oleiphilus sp. HI0066 | reverse complement strand
TCTAATGTTTGCCAGCCATCTGTAGATAGTAAAGTTGCAACACCAATAGGGCCGTTATAAAAGTGATGAACCTGATCAAATTTTTCTATTTTTATATCAAGACTATGCGGTTTCTTTGCTGAAGTACGAACGAAATGATCTTTCGCTGCTTCAACAGTTAGAACGCACTCAGCAAGCAACGGTATTTTGTGAGATACGGTCATTTCAGTCTTATCTTGCGTACATCCAGCAACAAATATTGCTGACAACAAAGTTAATGTATATCTCATAGATTTCCTTTGAGAGTGCCTAACGCCAAGCGAATGGGCTGGCGCTGCGCAGCAGTGACAGTCCAGGCCAAGGTTCCCTTGGCCGAGCATTGCGCGCCTTGTTAGTTGTTTTCATTGTTCTCGGTTTCATAGAACTCGAGAGTTAAAGGCCTGCGCTTTGCGTAAAGCATTAAGCCAAGACTAGTAAATACGCTTATGAATAAGCCGAATACAATGGCAAAGAAAATACCAAAGAACGGACCTAGCACTGCCGCCTTAAAGCCCGTTACTTGAGTTTGGCCCCAATACATAGTTAATAAGTCTTGGGAAGCCAACAAACCCATTAGAGTGAAGAAAGGGATAAACGAGCAGAAGAGACCTGTAAATATAATTTTAAAGATCGCTTTCGTCCTTAGCCTTTTGATAGTGAACGATTCCATATTTGTCCTATTACAACTAACATTTGTATAGTGAGACCCCCCTCATATGCATGACGGGTAGCCTCTTCCCTTTTCCATATACTACTTTGTTTTTAAGAGAAAAAACTCGAACCTTACTCATTTCTTTATCACGCATATGAGAGGTCACGTATGTAGAAATAGTGAGGGGTCTCGTATGTAATCCACAAAACGACTCAAAACTCTGATTTCATTAGATTTTTCATGTTCCCTCGGGTGCTAAACGAGCACAATTCACTTCCTTGTGTGGTTTTAAACAAGCACGCTCAAGAGCGCTTTGATTAGCTAATACTTAAGTGAGTGAAGAGTTTTCGGTGACTTCTGCTTTCCTATTGAAGCAGGCATCGGGAATGGTTCAGTGCCAAGGTCAGCAATTGTCTAGCAGCAGAAGTTTTAAGCGATGAAAGCATGACTTACTTTTCATGCATTTTGCTAGCGCTGAGTCTCGATTTAGTGCAGTTAATTCTCTTCTTGCAGCTTATAATGTTGATCCTTTAGAGCCCATATTTAAGTTCAATAATGCTTAGAAAAAACCAAGAATTCCT
>NZ_LWFH01001005.1:0-778 GCF_001635725.1 Oleiphilus sp. HI0066 | reverse complement strand
TAAATATTCTAAAAAAGTTTAGAGCGGCTGGCGGCACGATACTAATGATCGAGCACGACTGGACACTTATTCGTGAGCATTGTGATCATTGCTTCTGGGTTGATAAAACAATTCGAGAAATCGATCCTAGAACCATTCAAGTTCAGCAAACTCCTTTTGATCAAGAAGGGGCAGTTTCTTGAATATCATTTATGGCCAATTTAATGATTGGGTGAACGCGGGCTTATTGCCAGATATGTTCGGCTATGAATTCCTTATAAACGCCCTGCTTGCCAGCATGATGATAGGCCCACTTCTAGGCTTACTTGGAACACTTGTTGTCGTAAAACGACTTGCGTTTTTATCTGAGGCTGTAGGTCATAGCGTACTAACCGGCGTTAGCATCGGCATATTACTGGGTGAACCAGTAGAGTCACCACTGATCAGTTTATTTAGTTTCTCTATTCTTTTCGCGCTGTTACTGCAGTGGATCAAAGGACGATCAAGCATTCCTTATGACGCTTTAATTGGCGTGTTCTTATCCTTTGCTCTCGCCTTAGGGGCAGCTCTGCTTTTGTATGTTGCAAAACACGTCAACGCTCACTTGATAGAACAAGTGATGTTTGGCTCCATTCTCGTCACTACGGTGAATGATTTAGTGATGTTGGTGATTATTTGTAGCATCGTTGCAGTGCTGGCTTATCACTATGGCAACCACGCTTATTTGGTCGCGATATCACCTGAAGTAGCACACAGCCAGCGCATCAACACACGCCTTCATGACTATGCATTTGTCATT
>NZ_LWFH01001004.1:0-1276 GCF_001635725.1 Oleiphilus sp. HI0066 | reverse complement strand
GTAGATGTATTTGCGGTACAAAACGAGCTTAAGTCTCGTGAGCACGCAAACGTAGATGACATTCTTACTATCCCGCTTATGACGGCTGAGCAAAGAGCTGCGCTTACTGAAGGTGAAATCCAGAAAGAACTCGACAACAACTGTCAGGGTATTTTGGGTTACGTTGTACGTTGGGTTGATCAAGGTGTTGGTTGTTCTAAAGTTCCAGATATCAACAACGTTGGTTTGATGGAAGACCGTGCAACATTGCGTATTTCTGCGCAGCACGTTGCGAACTGGTTAGAGCACGGCGTATGTTCAAAAGAGCAAGTTGAAGAAAGCTTGAAGCGCATGGCTGCAACCGTTGATGAGCAAAACGCAGGCGATGCCGCTTACATCAACATGGCACCAAGCTTCGATACGATTGCTTTCCAAGCAGCATCTGATTTGATCTTCAAAGGTAAAGAGCAACCAAGTGGTTACACAGAGCCACTTCTTCACGCTTACCGCTTGAAGTTTAAAGCTGCTAACTAATCTATTTGTGTCATGCCGGACTTGATCCGGTAATCACATCGTAGATGAGTTTCGAAAATCGCATTAGGTGAACGCTTAATGCGGTTTTTTTGCGTTTGAGCTATAGCAGGAAGCATAGGTGTGGAGTCACTCTAAGTGACTACATGTCGTCATTCACGTGTAGGCGGTACAAAAGCGCTTTAGCTCGTTAAACGACCAACGGTCGGCTCGAAGGGTAAGCGAGCCATATCATCTATTGTTTTGATCATATTTGTACTATCGGTATCGTTACCACTGAGAGTTAAGTCTGTCTTGTTACGGCTTCCTTCTGATATTGTTTTATAAAACAATTAACTAAACTTTTTCTCCTGGGTTTATACGGATCTGTGTAAACCCAAGTATTCTTTCTGCGAAAAGAGAATCTTAGTTTCTAGTGATAGGGTGCTATTTAAGTGATTGAATCAATTAAACAAAAATGGAATTTTGATCATCGTGAAGACGCGTTGCCGTCTGCGGTTTATAGAGAATTCCATATAATAAGCTGTTAAGTGTCACTATGACTGAGAGAGAATTCAATCGACTGCTGTATGAAAATGACATAGATCGCAGCATCCATAGCTTGGGAAAGCCTCCAAGTGACTAGCTGAACAGCTTTTCTGCGGCTTCGTCGCTCCAAAACTGCCCCTGTTTGAGGCATTATGTGATGGTAATTTATAAACGAAGAATTTATGAACAATATTAGAACACTTCTTTTTGCACTTTTGTTGATTTCGCCATTTGCAAA
>NZ_LWFH01001003.1:0-1010 GCF_001635725.1 Oleiphilus sp. HI0066 | reverse complement strand
CGGCTGCCGCAGGATTACTTGGATCAATCTGTGAGTTTTCAACAATCAACGCTCGCAAGGCATTATATTTATCTACAAACTCTTGAACTTTCTCGACAACCACATCGTCATCGCGCTCAACAGTAAGACTTGCCGGTGAGCCTGTGTTTGTACCTTTGAGTTCGATTGTCAAACCTTCAACAAGATCATCAACGGTATTCGAGGTACGCGTAATAGCAATGCCGTTGAAGTTAAACGACGCATCAGTTGCTGCCTGATTCTGAATTAGGTTTTGTGCCCCTGTGGTATAGGAAAGCTGCGACAGCCCTGTCCCATCAATGTTATTACCGTCCGAATCAGTAACGTTAATTTCTATAGCCTTCGCAACACCTGTTTCACTGCTCGTGATAACAAGCTGATAGCCAGAACCATTGTTAATAACCGTTGCGCTCGCTCCCAACGCAGACTCTTCATTAATCGCTGACGCGATACCATCCAAGGTATTATTCGACGAATTGATCGCGAGATTTGTTGTCACACCATCAATAGTGAAGGCTAGTGTGCCCTCTCCTACTTGCGTTGTATCGGAGTCGGCGAAAGTTCCAGAACTCAAAGATTGTGATTTAGCGAGACTAGTAACTTCAAGCGTATAGTTACCTGCAATCGCTTTAGAATTTGTACTTGCCGTAAAGGCAGAACTACCTGTATTGACGGTCAATTCATTAAATGTATCGGGGTTAGCTAGATTCCGAGCAGGAAGACGGATATCTGTCACTGCAGATTGTATCTGAGCGAATAAAGACAGCTCAGCCGTGACGGATTCTTCTCGTGAATTTAAGCGATTCTCTGTAGGCGTTCTTTCAGCAGAGACTAACTGATCGATAAGATCACTGGTCAAAACGCCAGAACCAATACCTACAGATGATACGTTAGCCATAATTACTACCTTTTAAATAATTTACCCTAGCGAGACTAGCCTAGGACAAAAAAGGGCAAAAGTTTACCTTTTGCCCTTACATATTCAGCACCGG
>NZ_LWFH01001002.1:0-1079 GCF_001635725.1 Oleiphilus sp. HI0066 | reverse complement strand
CTTTATTCTTTTTTAATATCATAAAACTGTTTGTCTACTAGTTAATTAGTCTAAACTAGAAGCGTTCTTCGTTGTATTGCTTTTTAGCGCAAGCTTTGGGCATTGAAGAAGTATCGATACATTTATGGACAGATGAAGGAATACTTACATGAAGAAATTACTACTTGGCGCTGTTATCGCGTCTGCACCAATCGTTGCAATGGCAAATGGTCCTGCGGGTTGTGGTCTGGGTACAGCTGTTGTATTTAAATCTCCAAGTTCGTGGGTTGAGCACGTTCTAGCAGCAACAACAAACGGTAGTTCTGGCAACCAAACTTTTGGTATGACTTCTGGCACACTAGGTTGTGAAGCAGCTGGCGGCCCGTTGGCATCAGGCGTTGACTATTTCATTGATGAGAACATCGATTTAATCGCGATGGAGTCAGCTACTGGTCAGGGTGAAACAATTGACACTCTAGCTGAAATGATCGGAATTGAAGACGCTGACAAGCGTGCATTCCGTGTATCACTTCAACATAACTTCGATCAAATGTTCCCAACTGAAGAGACTTCATCTGCTCAAGTGTATGACGCTATCGTAAGCATCATGACGCAAAATGTTCGTTTAGCGAAATACCTCGGCTAACAACATAAAAAGAGCTAAAGAAGAACCTTCTTTCGTCTGAAAGAAGGTTCTTCTTATTAAAATAATAATATTTTCGTGCGGCATGGATGTATGCGCTTACTCGTAATTATTCTCGTGTTTTTGGCTGTTTTACTTCCAACGACGAAAAGTATTGCTTCTGATCTAACCCAACTAGCTAATGATCGACAATGGCTAGACCTCTTACACTATCATCAGGTCGGCATTCTTTCCGAGCAAGGAAGCCAAGTCGACGATCCTAGTTTTTTTCTGAGTCCTGACGGACAAACCAATCCCAAAAGTGAACTCAGTGCCACCATTGAAGCGATGTCAACTTTCGGAACAGACTTCAACAAATACCGATGTAAATATCCTGCTCGCTTTACCTGGCTTCAAAGCCACGGCTATTTAACCAATGAAAATTTAAACTGTCCTGAGCTCAAGCAATTTCTTCAAG